>QLUI01000185.1 GCA_018725345.1 Bacillota bacterium
TCGTCTTGAAACCCTTCATACGCATTATACACCCCGACGTCGGATATCTGCTGAGGCAATTTCATTATGGAAAGGTAAAGAAGAGGAGAAGACAGTTATAGAGGTGTGTGTTGGAACAAGTTGTTATCTCAAAGGCTCTTACGATCTGATTCAATTGCTGACCCAAAAAATAAAATCTTTAGGACTAACCGAGCATATTGATGTTAAGGCTACCTTCTGCATGGAAAAGTGTAATAAAGGACCAACAATTAGAGTAGATAATGATATTATTACCAGCATCAACCCTGATAAGGTGGAAGATATTGTGAGCAATCTTATCGTGCCAATAGTAAAAGGGGAAAGAGTAAGTCAAGAGCGAATCCTTCCTCTGGATAGAAAGTTCCAGAGAGTAAACGAAATTATTGTCAAATATAAAAACAGTTCGGCTAACCTCATTCCTATTTTGCAGGAGACACAGGAGGAATACCGTTATCTCCCGAAAGAAACTATGATTTATATCGCTAACTGTCTTGATATTCCAGTCTCTTCAATCTACGGATTGGCCACTTTCTATGCCCAATTTTCCTTGATTCCTAAGGGAAAACACCTGATTAGGGTATGCGATGGAACTGCCTGTCATGTGAAGAATGCTGATGATATCATTGAGGTCATCTATAAGAGAACCGGTCTGTCAGAAGATATGTCCACAACGAACGATATGTTGATCACATTGGAGAAGGTGGGCTGTCTGGGTGCCTGTGCCCTTGCTCCAGTTGCGGTGATCGATGGCAAGGTATATGGACATCTAACACCGGAAAAGATGACAGAACTTGTTGATACAATTCTTGGATCTTGCGGAAAAACCTGATGGAAAAAACAATCCATATTTGTCAGGGGACCAGTTGCGAAGCAATGGGCTCCCACATTATCAAGGAGGCCTTTGAGAGAGAGCTATCGGTCCTGAATCTCGACAGGGTAACCGTTGATTTCACCGGCTGTCATGGACTGTGTCAGCTCGGCCCGGTTGTGATAATAAGACCTGGGGACACCTTTTACGGAAGAGTTAAGACCGAAGATGTCCCCGAAATTGTGGATTCGCACATAAAGAAGGGGATAATAGTGGAACGATTGTGCTATCTCTGTTCCCAAACCCAGAAACATATACCCCGTTATCAAGATATTCCCTTCTATAAACATCAGCGACGTGTTGTCCTCTCAAATTGTGGACAGATAAATCCAGAACAGATAGATGACTATTTGAGTAAAGATGGTTACAATGGTCTGAAAAAAGCCCTATCTTCTCTTACACCACTAAAAGTTATTGATATGGTGAAATGCTCTGGACTCAGAGGGCGTGGTGGCGGTGGGTTTCCTACAGGAAGAAAATGGGAGTCATGTCAGAAAGTTCAGGATGAGATTAAATATGTGATCTGTAATGCCGATGAAGGTGATCCTGGGGCATTTATGGATCGCTCAGTTTTAGAGGGAGATCCACAATCAGTGATTGAAGGAATGGCTATTGCCGGTTATGCCGTAGGCGCTAAAAAGGGATACATCTATGTTAGAGCCGAGTATCCCTTAGCCGTGAAACGGTCAAAGATTGCTATTGCTCAGGCAAGAGAGAAGGGATTCCTCGGCAAAAATATTTTAGGGAGCGGATTCGATTTTGACATAGAGATTTTCCAGGGGGCCGGGGCTTTTATTTGCGGTGAGTCTACGGCCCTAGTTCTCTCTATTGAAGGCAAAAGAGGGATGCCGAAGCCTCTCCCCCGTCCCCGCACTACTGAGGAAGGGCTATGGGGAAAACCTACCTTACTCAATAATGTGAAGACCTTTGCCACCATTCCGCGAATTATCATCAATGGGAGCGAATGGTTTAGAAGAATGGGCACCACCGAAAGCCCTGGAACAGCAGTCTTTGCCCTGACAGGAAACATTACAAACTGCGGATTGATAGAGGTGCCAATGGGTATAACCCTGAGAGAGATTATCTATGATATTGGTGGAGGAATTCCTGATGGTAAAAACTTCAAGGCGGTTCAGATTGGTGGGCCATCTGGTGGCTGTTTGCCTTTTGACCTGCTTCATCTTCCGGTTGATTTTGATTCCCTGAAAAATTTCGGGGCAATGATGGGGTCAGGGGGAATGGTGATTCTGAATGAAGAGGATTGCATGGTTGATGTAGCCATGTATTTTCTGCAATTCACCAAGAATGAATCCTGTGGGAAATGCACGCCCTGTAGAGAGGGTAGTAAACAGATGTTCCGCATCTTAAAAAAGATTGTTCAAGGTGAAGCCAGCCGTGATGATCTTGAACTGCTGGAGGAACTTGCTCTTGTCATCAGGGACAGTTCACTCTGTGGATTGGGACAATCAGCGCCCAATCCCGTCTTAACAACATTAAAGTATTTTCGGGATGAGTATATCGCTCATATAGAAGAGAAAAGATGTCCTGCAGGGAGATGCCCAGCCTTAAAACACTACTATATTTTAGCAGAAAAATGCAAGGGATGCACCCGTTGTCTTAAATCGTGTCCTACAGGAGCCATTTCAGGAGAGGCTCAGAAAGTTCATGTAATAGATGATAGTCTCTGTACCAGATGTGGTCTCTGTCTTTCTGATTGTCCTTTTGATGCCATAGAACTGGAGGCATAGACAGATGGAAAAGTATCTTAAGAAGGCAAGTTTATGATTTATTCAGGAATAAAAATGATCACTGTGTATGTCTGTGTAGGGAGTTCGTGCTATCTTAAGGGTGGCGGTGAAATTGCAGATAAATATTCTCTCCTGATAAAAGAATCTTCTTTGGAAGATAGAGTCCAGCTAAAAGGTGCTTTCTGTCTGAAAAATTGTTCTTCTGGGGTTGCAGTAATGATTGAGGAAGAGATTATTACTGAGGTAACCAGAGAAAACTGTGAGCAGATCTTTAGGGATAAGGTTTTGAGGAGATTGGAATAATATGAATATAATTAACATAAAAAAAGTAGACTGTGAGAATTGCTATAAGTGTGTGAGAAGCTGCCCATTGAAGGCAATTAGAATTAAAAAACAGCATGCCGAGGTGGTTGAAGAACGGTGCATCCTTGATGGCAAATGTGTGGCAGTTTGTCCCCATAATGTCAAGGAGATAGAGGATGGTCTGAATAGGGTAAAGGAACTTCTTGCCTCTAAGTTTAAAGTCATAGTCAGTCTTGCCCCGTCTTTTGCCGGACTGTTTGATCTCAAGCATCCCGGGCAGATGGTTTCTGCACTGCATAAATTAGGTTTTGCCGAGGTAGAGGAGACTGCCTGGGCAGCAGAGATGGTTGCCACAGAACATATTAAGATGCTTGAGACTCTTCCAAAACCTGTTCTAACAAGCTCTTGCCCGGCAATTGTCGGTCTGGTAGAGATATATTATCCTGAACTGATTCCTCATCTTGCCAGGGTTGTCTCACCAATGATTGCCCATGGAAGAATGCTTAAGGCAGATCATACCGAAGATATGCGAGTTGTATTTATTGGACCCTGTATCGCCAAAAAGAAAGAGATGGTTGATGTGCCCGGAGCAATTGATGGGGTTCTAACCTTTGTGGAATTAAAAGAATGGTTTGAAGAAGAACATATCAATATTGGGTCTTTGGCAGAGGAAGAATTTGCCAATGAAAGTCCCAAATGGGCAAGACTTTTTCCCCTGGAAGGAGGACTATTAAAAACAGCTTCCATAAATCCTGATATGTTATCGCAAGAGGTGCTTGTTATCTCAGGGGTAGAGGAGTGCAAAGAATTTCTAAAAGATTTTGGCAAGAATATTCCGCAAAAGGTAAATATCATTGAGATGCTTGCCTGTCCAGAGGGTTGTATCAATGGGCCCGGGATAAAAACCGAATATTCTCTTCTTGCTCGCAGACAGAAGATACTCGGTTTTTCAAAAGATAATGAGGGTATCTCTATACCGATCAAGAAGTTTAAGGAAGTAGATTTGAGCAGGAGCTACGCTGACCGCAGAATAACTCCTCTCATTCCTACGGATGAGGATATTGGAGGACTGCTTTCCAGTATTGGTAAATTTACCCCTGAGGATGAAACCAACTGTGGTGCTTGCGGATATGATTCCTGTCGTGAAAAGGCGGTTGCAGTATATCAGGGTATGGCTGAGATAGAGATGTGTATCCCCTATATGCGGACAAAAGCAGAGTCTATGATCGAGATAATTACTGAATCAATACCCAGTGGAGTGATTGTCGTAGCAGGAGATATGACCATCCTTAATATAAACGCGGCAGCCAGAGAACTCTTTTCCTGTCAAAAGAGAAAGTTGATTGGAAATAAACTCAATACGATAATTGATGACAGTTATTTCAGGAAAGCCTTCTCTGAGCAGAATGTTATCTCCGGTGAGGTTTCCTATCCAGGGTATGAGCTTATATTTCAACAGACG
>QLUI01000186.1 GCA_018725345.1 Bacillota bacterium
GGGGGCTGACTTAGAACCGTCAGAGGGGATATCCCCTCCGTGGAAGTCGTGTATCAATTGAATACTTTGGAGGTAATTCATTTTGAAAAATGCTTCAGGCAAGTTATTAAAAGGTGTAAAAGGTCTCGAAGTTATCTTGGCAGCATTTATAATTATTTCTGTAATAATCAGCGGGTATGATTTAATAGCAAGGCTAATAGAATTAATGGCTTCTGATTATCAAAAGTCATACAGCGCTTTTAAGGATTTGCTTGCCTATATATTATTACTTGTAATCGGCCTTGAGCTTGCAATGATGCTCATCCGCCATACACCTGGTAGTGTAATTGAGATAATGCTTTATGCTGTTGCAAGAAAAATGCTTATTTACTCTACCGAAACCTTTGATATTGCTATCGGTGTATTTTCTTTGGCTGGGCTTTTTGCCATAAAAAAGTTCCTTTATGTCCACAGAATCGAATACACAAATGGTCTTGTTGTTGGCCCATCTGCCTCACTAAAAAACATTAACTCTGCTTTAGGTATCCATATCCCCGATGAAGGTGGGAAAACCTTAATTGATTTGATTTTGAATTTAGCTGATGATAGAGATATCAAAGAAGGTGAAGTCTTTTATATATCTGACGCTGAAATGACCATTGTTAAGGTAGTTGATAAAAAACCTGTCAAAATTAGGGTCAATGAATCTAAATCTGATTAAGTGCATATTCCGGTCAATCCGACCACCCGTTCCGGAGTTTCCGGCCAGGTGGTCGGAGCGTAGCGACGCCGGTTATGGATAGTATACACAGGAGTTATGCAGTTCCAGGATAATCTTTCCAACTCCATAACTTGAGTTTCCAAGATTTTGGCCAAAGTCTATCAATTAGCCTTGCAAAACACTGGGTTGCCGTGTCAAAATAGACTTGGAGCATCCGGTTAAGACAGTTGAGCCGACAATCGGCGTTGAAAAAGTACCTAATCACTTCGCAAAGGGATGGGGCTTGTTCGGCGCCTTCTTTATTTAACTCCCAATTGGCGTAACAAAGAAGGGTCTTTGCCGTGAACAAGAGTTCCACATGTGCGAAATGGGCTGTTTCAGACTGGGCATAGCAAGATGGTAACCCGAGGTTTTCTTTAGCCATACGGTAAAACACTTCGATTCTCCATCGTTCGGATTATTACCCCTTCTGCATGGAATCTCTCGCCCCGGGATAGTGCAGGCCTACGGGGCCCACTTGAGGAGGCCCTTCTGGGAACACCGGTGACAGACACAGACAATCTGGTGGAAGTCGGCCGGGTTGTCCGCTCTTTCGACCCATGCATCTTCTGTACAGTCCATATCCTCAACAAGAAAAACGCTTCTTATGATAAAAATCGCGAAGCGTTTTTCTTGTCGGATAGGAAATTATATCAGCCTAGTAAAGCTTTCTTTCCTAGACGATGGGGGACGCTCCGGGGGATTTCCCCTTCTTCTTGCGGGGTGCTCAGGGTCCGCAGACCAACGCGATGTGGCGCCGTCCCCTAGCGGATAAAAAAGACGCTTCATCTGTCACAAAAAACGCGAAGCGTCTTTTTTATTGTATTCTATAATTTTTCCGGGCTGAGCCGCTGGTTCAAGGTAATCGGCAGGATCAGTGGAAAGAAGCCGTATTATACGTGCCGAGTTTTGTCCGACTTCTTCCACCTGGAGCATCCCGCTTTTCCAGGGAATTTCCGTATAAGTGGGCTTATGCAATTCGCTCCCGTCCATGACAACGTAAAGGGGCACAATAGTCCAAAGCATCAGTGCACCACCCCGGTAGCTTCTTGACCATCAATTAATTCCTGCAGCTTCCGCAGAGCTTCGCTGAGGCCGCCGACTTCACGGATTAGTCCATCATCCACAGCGTCTTTTCCCACCATCACAGTGCCGATATCGCGAGCAAGCTGGTCTGTGCAAAACATAAGCTGACGGAATTTATCTTCGGTAACACGGGAATATTTTGTAACAAACTTGATGACGCGATCTTGCATTTTGTCAAGGTACTCGTACGTCTGGGGGACACCGATGACTAGACCTGTCAGGCGAATAGGATGAATTGTCATAGTGGCCGTTTCGGTAATAAAAGAATAATCCGCGCTGACCGCAATGGGAACACCGATGCTGTGGCCGCCGCCCAGTATTAATGAAACAGTGGGTTTTGAGAGTGTGGCAATCATTTCGGCGATGGCAAGGCCTGCTTCCACATCACCACCTACAGTATTAAGCAAGATGAGCAAACCCTTGATTTTTGGATTTTGTTCAATCGCCACTAACTGCGGGATTACATGTTCATATTTTGTTGTTTTGTTTTGTGACAGAAGTATTAAATGACCTTCTACTTGTCCAATGATGGAAATACTGTGAATGCTACTTTCCTGCTGCTGCTGTGGGATGATATTTTGCCCCAGTTCCTGGATATTCTGCAGCACGTTTTCTTCTTTCTGTAGCGGCGTATCCAGTTTTTCATTAACTGGCAGTGCTCTTTTCGGTTGTAAGCGTTGCCTGCGGCGAGAAAGTTGTCTCAAGGTATCACGTCCTCAAATAATCTCTCTCTATTATACCGTCTTAGCAATCCGTTATACTTTATCACACCTCCAGAACAATTGGCAAAACCATAGGACGGCGGTGCATCTTCTCCCAGATAAACCGGGAAAGTGAATCTTTGACATGGCTTTTAACCATTGACCAATCTGTGTTTTTCCCATTAATTTTTTTCTCCAAGGAGCGGATAACATGCTCGCGGGCTTCGTCCAACAATAACTCCGATTCACGAACATAAACAAATCCCCGAGAATAGATTTCCGGACCGGACACTACCTGCGATGTAGCTTTATCCACCGTCAGCGAAACAATCAGAATGCCTTCCTGTGAAAGCATTTTTCTGTCGCGTAATACGATGCTCCCTACGTCACCCACACCAAGGCCGTCTATCAAAACCCGTCCGGCAGTAACTGAGCCCGCAACCCTGGCGGAGTTGTGAGTAAATTCCAGAACCTGGCCATTTTCAGAGATAAAAACATTCTCCTCCTTGATTCCCACTTTTGTAGCCAACTTGGCGTGATGAACCAGCATCCTGTACTCACCATGAACAGGAATTAGATATTTAGGCTTGAGCAGGTTCAGCATCATTTTAAGTTCTTCCTGTGATGCGTGCCCAGAGACGTGGACACCGGAAACTCGTTCATAAATAACGTTGGCACCGCGAGCAAATAAATTGTCAATAGTCCGGGAAACTAATTTTTCATTGCCTGGAATCGTGGTAGCAGCAATAATCACCGTGTCTCCACGAATAATTTCTACTTTTCTGTGTTCAGAAACAGAAATTCTGGTTAACGCCGACATTGGTTCACCTTGACTACCTGTAGTCAAAATTACGACCCGGTTTTGAGGCAATGTTTTTAATTCATCAATGTCTACAAGTGTTCCACTGCAGACGTTCAAATACCCCAAGTCCTGGGCGATTTGAACCACGTTAACCATGCTCCTGCCTACTACCGCCACTTTACGCTTATAATGGCAGGCTGCATCAATAACTTGCTGAATCCTGTGAATGTTGGATGCGAATGTGGCTAAGATAATTCGTTGTTTAGCTGTACGAAAAATATCATTAATGGCCGAACCTACTTCTTTTTCCGAAAGAGTATATCCCGGACGCTCCGCATTGGTACTGTCTGAGAGCGCAACCAGAACTCCTTTTTGACCTAGCTTGGCAAGGCGGTAATAGTCCGTCGGTTGACCGTTGACCGGAGTTTGGTCAAATTTAAAATCTCCAGTGTGAACTACTGTTCCTATAGGTGTAATTACAGAAATGCCAATTGAATCGGGAATACTGTGGTTGGTTCGAAAAAATTCCAAATCAAAGCTGCCTAGTTTCAGCTTGTCCTCCGGCTGAATAACGTGAAGTAGGCAATTGGCAAGCATATGGTGTTCTCGCAATTTACCTTCCACTAAACCCAGCGTCAGTTTTGTGCCATAGACAGGCACATTCAGTTGAGCTAAAACATATGGCAAAGCACCGATATGATCTTCATGGCCATGTGTCAGCACAATTCCCTTGATCTTCTCCTTGTTTTCCAGAAGAAAGGTGACATCAGGAATCACCACGTCGATACCGAGCATTTCATCTTCTGGAAAAGACAAGCCGGAATCGATCACAATAATTTCATCCTCATACCGGATTACATACATATTCTTACCGATTTCACCTATCCCGCCTAAGGGAATAATTTGCAGTTTTCCACTTACAGACGCCTGTTTAACCCGTGTCCTTCTGTTTGCGTAGCCATTTGACAAAACAGCTCACCCCCTTTTTTTTGTGTTTGCGTCCAAATCTCACTAGCAATCATTATACTTAAATCGTTGCTTTGTTGCAAGCGTACAGAAAAGAGCT
>QLUI01000187.1 GCA_018725345.1 Bacillota bacterium
TCAGTAATCTATCTTCATTACCTTCCATTTCTTCTCGCGGCTAGTCCCATTAACCGTTTCCTTCACTTCCTCCTCGTTTTTCGCGTCCTCTAATTTTCTCTTCAGATCCTCCATCTTCAACTTTATTTCTTCCAGGCGCTTGCTCGCTCTTCCCCCTCTCTTCCCTACGTAAGAGAGTTCATCTTCCAGCCGCTCTCTCTCCTTGTCCAGTATGTATAGGTCAAGGTAGCTATAATCATCTTGCTTTCGAGGTACAGAGCGTAAGCTTCCACTCCTTGCCGTCCTAATATGTTCCACGCCGCGGCGTGCACCGGGTTCTTTCATAGCAATCCCTCCGCAGGAAATTTATCTAAAGCTTCCCCGCTGTGAAACCACCAGGGTCTTGGCTTTACCGGCTCCGGTGAGCTTGATTTCCACCACCTGCCCCGGTTTCAGCTTAGCCTGAGTGAGGATATTGGCTGGAATGGCAATCTTCCCCTGCTCATCCACTTTGCTAAAAGCACGGACTAAGGTCATGTGAATACCTCCTTCTAGCCGACAGTCTGAAGATAGTTGATGGTTGATAGTTGATAGTTCCCCCCTCCGCCCCCCTGACTCGTGACTCCTGACTCCTGACTAGTTGATGGCTGTTGTCTGTTAGCTGTTAGCTCAGCAATACTTGGCGACCAACTCTTTGACTGCTTCCTTAACCTTCGTTTGACTGCCCTTGCTGCCCACCCGGCTCGTCTCTGAGGCCAGGATATCCTGGCACATCTGGCTAAAAAACCCGTTTTTGCTGCTGGCCGGGATACCTTTAAGCTTCAGGGATTTGGCAATCATGACACAGCCGCGGACGGTGGGATCAAACTCGCATTTCCCCGATTCCCTCAGATCCCGAACGATGCCTATAATCCTCTCTGCCTCATGCCTGGATATACCCGACTTGGCTTCGGTGATAGCGATCTCGGTTTCCCTATCAAGGAAGTCGAGATCAATAGTCACCATGCGGTCGCGGAGGGCATCCTGACTTCGGTAGACCCCGGCATACTCCTCCGGGTTGGAGGTGAAAATGGCGGTGAAATCAGGGTGGACCTTGAGGTAGCCTTCCTCCACCCCCCTCGAAGGGGGCAGGTCCATCATCTTCTCCTGAAGCACCGAGAGGAGCACGTTATTTGCCTCGGGGCGGGACCTGGTGAACTCGTCGTAGATGAGGGTAAATCCATAGCGGCAGGCTACAGTCAAGCGATTATCCATCCATTTTTTGCTCATATCCTCCTCGGTCTTGAGCACGGAATGGATAAAGTTGTCAATAACCTTCCTGCGGCGATAGCCAAACTCTCCCCCCACCAAGTCCGAGGTGCTGAACTCCTCGTCGCCGTGAATCATCACCACCGGTCGTCCAATCTTGGAAGCTACATGCATCGCCAGGGTTGTCTTCCCTGTCCCCGTTGAGCCCCTGAAGTGGACGGGGAATCCGGCGCCAATGTAGGTCAGTGCGCGGTCGGTTATATCCTGTACCAGCCTGGTCTCGACGAAGTTCTGGAGCGGCCGCGGCTCCAGGATAGTGCTCATCTCTTCTACCATTGCCATATTTATTACCCCCTTTCAGCTTTAATAAAGCCCCTGCCTTTACATTTGAGACAGGGGACATTCCAATGAGAACGGGATTGACCGGTGCCTCCGCACTCGGGACAAACCTCTCTTTCCCCTATCTGGGGGGTGGGGATAACACCCTTACCGTTGCAGGCAATGCAGGTGTATCGGCGTGAGGGATGAACTCCGCTCCCGTTACAAAAAGCACACCTGGCGAAAGGCTCAGTGACAGCGACCTTGCCTCTCCCGCCGCATACCTGACAGGTAGAAAGAATAGACAGAAGCCCGAAGGGGTCTTTTCCCATCCCATCACAGAAGGCACACTTGATGGTAACTCGGTCGCCACTTCTTTCAACTATCCCCGTTTCAGGCACATTACACCTCCTAACTGATTACTACCTAATCAGTAGATACCATTTTGGGACAAGGGCTTCCCTTTGCCCGTTATCGTCAAACCGCTCTTTCTTCTAAAGAAAGTTACCTAAACTGGGAAATATAACAAGCCTTCTTTTCTGATTTTGCCCTCATCCACCAGCATCCGGGTAACATTGCCTGCTTTTATCCTGGCGACGCCGGTTCTCTCAGCAATTTCAACCAGCCTTATCCCCTCCGGGTGTTCACCAATCAGGGATAGTGTTTCCTCCTCCAGCCTTGCCTTCTCCTCCGGCACCACCTCTTCCACCAGCACCTCTTCTTCCACCGACACCTCTGCCTCTACTACTATTTCAGCAGCAGGCGGTTTCTCTTCTACTACTGCTTCAACAACTGGTGGCTTAACCGGAGGCGAGACTACCGCTACCCCTCGTTTAGCCTGCATGGTAGTTACCAGGTCTCGCCAGGCGGCAGCGGTCTCCGCCGAGTCTCTCCTGAAACCTTCGATAAGCTCGGAGACCTCGGAGCTCCTTGCCTTTTCCCCCCTGGCAAGATCCGATTTTATTTTGGCAAGGTCTGATTTCAACTGGGCGCTCATCTCAGAGCGTGCCTTGCCAAACCCTTTAAGCAGATCAGCCGTCTCCTTTTCTATCTCTGCCTTTGACGTGGCAAGGTCTGATTTCAACTGGGCGCTCATCTCAGAGCGTGCCTTGCCAAACCCTTTAAGCAGATCAGCCGTCTCCTTTTCTATCTCTGCCTTTGACGTGGCAAGGTCTGATTTCAACTGGGCGCTCATCTCAGAGCGTGCCTTGCCAAACCCTTTAAGCAGATCAGCCGTCTCCTTTTCTATCTCTGCCTTTGACGTGGCAAGGTCTGATTTCAACTGGGCGCTCATCTCAGAGCGTGCCTTGCCAAACCCTTTAAGCAGATCAGCCGTCTCCTTTTCTATCTCTGCTACTCGCTCGGCCCTCTCCTTCTGTGCTTTGGTTCTCTCCTCCTGTGCACTAGCCATATCCTGAGCTAGACTTCTAAACGCAGTTGCGTTGGACATTTCTTTTCCCTCCTTTGGTTTTTGAGTCAACAGCCCACAGTTTACAGTCTGTTAGTTGTTCACCTTAATCAAGCTCTGGTAGAGCTCATCACCTTGTGCCACTGGGTCGCCACCTCCTCATCAACCCCCCACAACTCGTCCAGCATTCTGCCTACCTCATCACGTCTGCCTTCCTGCCTGAGCTGGATAGCTTTTATCATCGCTTTGAAATCCTTTATCCGAACCCCCTTCCCTTTCTGGAGAAGCCTCTTAAGCCCGGTTCCCAATTCCTCTTGCTCCAGGTGGAGTTCCCGCAACATCCTGCTCAGTTCCCCCTCCGCCTCCTTTTGTCGGGTGAGGATGTTCTGCGAGAGGAGCTTAAATTCCTCCAGCCCGATATGGCCATCGGCTATGACCTTCCTCAGCCAGGCTACCAACTCTTCCTGCTCCTTCAGGAAGCCGTCAAGAGTATGGGAAACCTTCTCCTCCTTTTCCCTGCGCCGAGCCCAGATTTTCGCCATCGAGTTATCAAAGTCCTTTCTTCTCAGAGACTCAGCTTTAGCCAGGAGGTCACGCAGCTCCACAACTTTTTCTTCCTGCTCCAGGTCAAACCGTTTCAGAACCTCCACTGTCTTCTTCATCAAGGCACCGACTGTCTTTACCCGTGCCTCATAGGAATCAATGACAGTTTCTATAGAGTTTACCATGTCCTTATTGAGTCCCCTCTTAAAAAACTTGAGGCCAACCCGATTATCCCGGCTTAAGATTTGCGAATCCTAGCCTAAAGAATACCGATTGCCCTCTTCGGCTAACCACCTGGGCAAGCCTGGCATGCTTTAGGCTACGATGACTTTCTTTCCTGCGATATAGAGGGGCATGTGCGAGCGGCATTTCTGCCGCGCTATTCACAGTCCTTTGAAGCGCCTCTATACCTAAAGGATGCCTTGCCGGCTTCTTCCGTTCCCTTCTCGTCAGGACCTAAGCTGCTACCGCAGTGAGACCCACTGCCTCGGCGTATTTGAGGTAGGTCTCCACGGAAGCAACCACCACCCTGGCTTCAAGGGTAAGAATCTCGATGCCTACCAGTGATACTCTCACCCAGGCATCAACGACTACGCCCTTGTCCAGGATTCGGTCGATGACCTCAACCAGGGTATCGGAAGCCATTGACTTCTCTAGCGCCATTCTGAATCACCTCCTTTCCTATAAGATTTGTATCTAAGTGCACCCTTTTAGAGGCTACACATTGATACCTCCGGATAATTAGTATTGGTCTATTTCAATTTTGCGTCATTGCTGAGCCAATGTAAATAACCCATCTGGTTTTTGCCAGCTTGCCGCTAAATAACCAATAGGTCTGTTCTTGTCTACTACCTGGCTACCCCCCTACCACCCAATTGGGGGG
>QLUI01000188.1 GCA_018725345.1 Bacillota bacterium
TGGTTGAAAACTGGCGCGAGGCAAGTTTACGCTTATTGCCGGCGGTCGATGTGGCCGTTAATTTGTATAAGCGAGCCTATCCGGAAAGCCGGTACCCTCATGCGTTGCTGGTGCAGGCTGTGCAGCAAATTGTCGAATCTTTGCGGCGGCAGATTCTAGCGGCGAGGAGCAGTGAAGAGCTGTCGGGGTTGAGTCTGACGCCGGAGGAAGTGGCGCAGCGTCTGGGAAGTTGGCTGGGTCAGCTTGAAATGCCATCACTGCGGCGGGTCATCAATGCCACCGGTACCGTGCTTCATACCAACCTTGGACGAGCGCCCCTTGCGGCGGCGGCAGAGGCGGCCATGAAAGCAGCAGTAGGTTATTGTAACCTGGAAATGGAGTTGCGGGAGGGTCTGCGCGGCTCACGCCACCATCATTTGGAAAAGCTGCTAGTCTGCCTTAGCGGGGCGGAGGCGGCCTGCGTAGTCAACAATAATGCGGCGGCTGTTCTGCTTTGTCTAAATACGCTGGCGGCTGGGAAAAAGGTGATTGTTTCCCGCGGCGAACTGGTTGAAATCGGCGGTAGTTTCCGGATTCCTGATGTGATGGCGGCTGGCGGCGCCGGCTTGAAAGAGGTTGGCACCACTAACAAAACACGCCTCTCAGATTACAGGGCGGCGATTGACGCAGAAACCGGCCTGCTTCTAAAAGTACATACCAGTAATTACAAAGTAGTTGGTTTTACCTCCTCTGTGGATGTCGAAGCATTAGTGTCATTGGGTATGGAATTTGGCTTACCGGTGATGGAAGACTTGGGCAGCGGGCTTTTTCTGGATCTGAGCGAATTTGGCCTCGAGCCGGAACCGCTCGTGAAGGAGCGGATAGCTGCCGGTGTAGATATTTTAACGTTGAGCGGGGATAAGCTTCTAGGTGGCCCGCAGGCCGGGATTATTCTCGGTAAGCGGATATTTATCGAGCGCATCAAGCAAAACCAGCTGATGCGGGCGTTGCGGCCAGACAAAGTTACTCTGGCGGCAATGGAAGCTACGCTGCGTATCTACCTTACCGGTCAGCCGCTGCGGGAAATTCCTACCTTGGCCATGTTGTCCATGCCGGCGGAAAAACTTAAAAGACGTGCTCATAATCTGGCGGAAAAACTACGCCAGCGTGGGCAGGATCGTTTAATCGTCAGTATATGCGAGGATTTCTCTTTTGTTGGCGGCGGAGCGATGCCTTTAACCAAACTTCCTACTACCTTGCTGGTTGTATGTCCGCGCTGCGGCTCGTTTAGCGACTGGGTGCAGAAACTGCGTACAGGTCAGCCGGCACTGGTGGGGCGTGTCCAGGGTGATCGGCTGTTGCTGGACTTACGCACAGTGTCGGAGGCAGAGGAGGAAGAGGTGATTCGGTGTCTCACGTAATCATCGGCACGGCTGGCCATGTAGATCATGGCAAGACAGCGCTGATTAAAGCGCTGACCGGGCAGGATACAGACCGACTGCGGGAAGAAAAAGAACGGGGCATCTCCATTGAACTTGGTTTTGCCCCCCTTAAATTGCCGAGCGGCCGGCAGGCCGGGGTTGTAGATGTACCAGGGCATGAGCGCTTTATCCATAACATGCTAGCCGGTATCGGCGGGATTGATTTGGTGCTTTTGGTGGTCGATGTGAGCGAAGGAGTAATGCCCCAGACTCGCGAACATCTGGAGATTATGGATTTGCTGCAGATTGGCAGCGGCATTGTTGTGTTGACTAAAACTGATCTGGCGGAAGATGAGGATTGGCTTGATTTGGTGGAAGAGGAAGTACGGGAAGCGCTTTCCGGCACCTTTCTGGCTGAAGCAGTCTGCTTGCGCGTCTCGGCTCAGACCGGCCGCGGCTTAGCAGAACTGGTAGCAACCATAGACAAACTGACGGGAGAAGTGAGCTCCCGGGATCACAAAGCGCCGCTCCGCCTCCCTGTCGATCGAGTCTTTACAGTGGCAGGGTTCGGTACCATTGTTACCGGCACGATGCTCTCAGGCACTGTCCGGCCGGGGATGGCGGTTGAGATTTTGCCGGTCGGCCGTAGTGTCCGTGTGCGCCAGGTGCAGGTGCACGGGAAGCTTCTGCCGGAAGCAATGGCCGGGCAGCGAGTGGCGGTAAATCTTCCCGGCTTGGAAAAGGAGGCCCTGCTCCGCGGCAGCGTAGTGGCGCTGCCGGGGTCGCTGACTGCCACATACCTGCTGGATGTGAGCATGAAGTTGTTGCCAAGCGCCCCAAAGGCGGTAAAAAACCTGACACGGGTTCATGTCTATTTGGGTACAGGACGTGCCGTGGGACGAATCGCTCTCTTGGATCGGGACGAACTGAAACAAGGCGAAGAAGCGCCGGTGCAGATTAGGCTGGAACGGCGGTTGGTGGCACAACGGGGAGACCGCGTGATTATCCGTAGTTTTTCCCCTATGAGAACCATTGGCGGCGGGTTAGTGCTGGCGGTGGGTTCTGAGAAGCATAAAAGGTTTAAAGCCGATATTCTGGCAAAACTAAAAGAACTGGAAAAAGGCGACCCGGCAGAGCCGCTTTTGCAGCAAATCCGCCGGGAAAGCGTGGTGGCGCGTAGTGAATTGGCAAAAAAAGCCGGCATGGCACCTGATTTGCTGGCTGAAAACCTAGCCAGGCTGGTGGAAGAAGGTAAAATTATTGACGCGAGTGGCCTCCTGCTGGATATGTCCGCAGTTTATGGCTGGGAAGAGCTCATTGTGGAGGCGCTGGAAAACTGGCATCAAAACAATCACCTCTTACCGGGGAAATCGAGGGCGGAACTCAGAGGCGCACTACCCAAAAGTGTCCCGCAAAAAATCTACGACTGGCTGCTTACTAATCTGACGGAAGAAGGTCGGATTAAGACTAGCCATGACGTCGTGGCGCTGGCTATTCATACGCCGGAACCGACGGAGCGGGAAGCGGTGCTGATCCAGAACTTGGCAGAACTCTACCGCGAGGGCGGCTTTATGCCGCCGACGCTGCAAGAGGCGGCGGAAAAGAGCGGTGTTTCGGAGGAGCAGCTGGGAAGTTACGTGGCCTATTTGATTTGGCAAGGCGAGTTGGTGCGGTTAGATAATCAGTTGGCACTCCATCAGCTATTTTTCCGGCAGGCAAAAGAGGAACTGCTCAGCCATTTTCAGACTAAACAGACGTTGGCAGCAAGTGAGTTCCGTGTGAGGTTGGGTAGCAGCCGTAAATTTGTGTTGCCGCTGTTAGAAACATTTGACCGCCTGAAATGGACCAGACGCCAAGGGGACGAGAGGGTCCCCTGGCGACTGGAACTGGCTAGGGAGGAGGCAGACAGTGGAGATTGAGAAAAAACGCCTGACACAACTGACCGGCAGCGGCGGCTGAGCTTCCAAAATACCCCCTGGGGTATTGGCACAGGTACTGTGCCATCTGCCGTCTATGAAAGATAAGAATTTGCTGGTGGGTCACGACTCTTTTGCTGATGCTGGTGTCTACCGCCTGCGGCCGGACCTTGCTTTGGTGCAGACGTTAGATTTTTTCACTCCTGTCGTAGATGACCCGTTTACCTTCGGGCAGATTGCTGCCGCCAATGCTTTATCTGACCTGTATGCCATGGGCGCCGAGCCGCTTACTGCCATGAATATCGTCTGTTTTCCCTCCCGTTTGCTGGGACCGGAGGTTTTGGCAGCCATCCTAAATGGGGGAGCCGATAAAGTGCTGGAAGCTGGAGCCTTGATTATCGGTGGACACAGCATAGAAGATAGTGAACCTAAATATGGTCTGTCTGTAACCGGTACCGTTCACCCGGACAAACTAATTAGAAACGATACTGCTCGCCGTGGCGATATCTTGGTTTTAACTAAGCCGATAGGTTCGGGCCTTGTATTGACTGCGGCGAAAGCCGAAGCGGCTTTCGCCGCTGAGCTGAAAGCCGCGGTTAAAACTATGAAAGAGTTAAATAAAGCGGCGGCGGCAGCCATGCGGGAAATTCCTGTTCATGCCGCCACCGATGTAACCGGTTTTGGCCTTTTGGGTCACGCCCGGGAACTGGCGCTCGCGAGCGGCGTGGCGCTGGAGCTATATTTTGGTCATATTCCGCTTTTGCAGGGCGCACTCCGTGCTGCCGGCATGGGGTTTGTTCCGGGAGGTGCCTATGCCAACCAAAAGTATGTGGAGGCAGGCTTGACAGTTGCCGATGTAAAAATAATCGGCTCTCGGGAAGTAGCTGTACTATGTGACCCGCAGACATCGGGCGGACTTTTAATGGCAGTCGCTCCGGAAAGCGTGGGAAAACTGGTGGCGGCTTTGCAGAAACGTCATAGCTCTGCCGCCGTAATCGGCCGTGTGAACGACGGCGTAGCAGGAAACATCATAGTATTGCCGTAATAAGG
>QLUI01000189.1 GCA_018725345.1 Bacillota bacterium
GAACCTAGAACCTAGAACCTAGAACCTAAAAAAGAAAGGAGAAAATCTAAATGAAGACAAAACACCGAATACTTAGTGTGCTGACCATCCTGGCCCTGGTGGCCAGCCTGACGGCAGTCATGGTTGCACCGGCGGCGGCTGCCCTGCCGCTTGCCATTAGTCCCGCCAGCGGCCCGCCGGGCACCGTGGTGACGCTGACCGGAGTGGTTACTGGCATCACGGCGCCTGCGCCAGGAATTCTAACGGCAGTTGGGCCAGCGCCAGCGCATCTACCTGTCATTACCCCGGTACACTTCATGACCGGTGCTGGGGGGCAGATCGCCCTCATTGTCACCATACTGCCAGGTGCTCCTTTGGGGGAGGCTACCTTCACTGCTACCGTGGGCATCGCGACGGCGACAGGACCCTTTACTGTCACCCTGCCCCCGGTGCTCCCTGCGGCTATCACCCTCGCCCCAACCAGCGGCCTGCGGGGCACGGCGGTGACGGTAACTGGCGTTAGATTCCCGGCTGATGCCCCCGGCATCCTAACCGCTGTTGGGCCAGCGCCAGCGCATCTACCTGTCATTACCCCGGTAACCTTCTTGACCACTGCTGCCGGCGCATTCTCGGCCTCGGTCACCATATTGCCAGCCGCTCCCTTCGGCGCGGCTACCTTCACTGCTACCGTGGGTGGCGTGCCGGCGGCGACAGCGCCCTTTACCGTGATCGCGGTTCCCGTCCCGACCATTAGCCTTAGCCCGATTGAGGGGCGGTGGGGCATTTCAGTGACGGTAACCGGTACGGGTTTTCCGGTTAGTGCTCCGGGGATCATAACCGCCCCCGGTGTGATTATACCGGTAACTTTCGCGACTGATGCGGCTGGCGTAATCATTGCCCCCGTTACCATAACTATACTGCCGGTTGCTCCGCTCGGACCGGCTACCATCACCGCTACTGTAGGCGTTGCCGCGGCGACAGCGCCCTTCATGGTGCTGCCCCCCCTGCCCCCGACCATCGTTCCCCTTAGCCCAACTGCGGGGGCGCGAGGCACGGTGGTGGCGGTAACCGGGGCGCATTTTCCGGCCGGTGCTCCGGGGGTCATAACCGCCACCCCTGCCGGTGTGATTGCCCCGGTAACCTTCACCACCACTGCGGCCGGCACAATCCCGCCGGCCATCACGGCTACCATACTGGCAGATGCTCCCTTCGGCCCGGCTACCTTCACCGCTACTGTAGGCATTGTGACAGCTATTGCCCCCTTTACCGTTCAGGCCCCGTTCGTCACCGTCACTCCAATTGGTGGACTGCGCGGGGCTACAGTAACCGTAACCGGGGTAGGATTCCCGCTGGCGACGGGGGGTACTATAATCGCCACCCCTGCCGGTGTGATTGCCCCGGTACCCTTCACCACCACTGCGGCGGGCACATTCTCGACCCCGGTCACCATACTGCCACCGCCCGCTCCTCTCGGACCGGCTACCATCACCGCTACCGTGGGAGCTGTTACTGCTAATGCAACCTATACTGTAGGCATAACCCCCGCCATCACCCTCACGCCAATCATCGGCCTTAGGCTCACCCCAGTGACGGTGACCGGGTTTGGATTCCCGCTCACGACGGCGGGCACCATAACCGCCCCGGGCGTGATTCTCCCGGTACCCTTCATCACCACTGCGGCGGGCACAATCCCGCCGGCCACCACGGCTACCATACTGGCAGTCGCCCCCTTCGGCACGGCTACCATCACCGCTACCGTGGGCGCCATAACGGCGACGGCGACCTTCTCCGTCGCTCCTCCCCTCGAACCGGCTAGAGTAACGGTCGAGGTGGGGTTAGCCGCCATTTGGCCGCATCTCGGCGAGAGCGTCTGGCTCTTTAAGCACGGTACCTGGTATCAGTACTTTATAAGGGAACCGGGGATTGTGCCTGAGGGACTCAGGCTTACCCACCTTGAGCGGGGTGAAGCCTACTGGATCTTCCTCACCAGACCCGTCACCGCCCATTTCGGTGGGATGTTCCGGACGCTCGCAGCCGGTTGGCATAACATCTCATGGCTCTAAATCGACTAAAAGGGGACGACCGCTCAGAGGCGGTCGTCCCCGATCCCGCGGGATAGTGCTAATCAGAAGGAGCTGATTGCCAGGTTGTGATTCAAGAAACAAAATAAGGAGGGACGAATGTCTAAACTGAAAGTTTTAGTTGCCCTGCTGGCAGTGATAGCCCTGCTGCTGCTTCCCACCGCTGCCTTCGCGGCACCTCCGCGGCCGGTGATGCCGGCTGTCTTTGCCGGCACGGCGCATCTCGATCGAGAGCCAGTCGGCGCGGGAGTGACCGTCGACGCCTGGATATTTGGGGTGAGGGTGGCACACACCACCACCCTGGCCGACGGGAAATATTACCTCCGCATTGACGGCGAGCACGACGGTAAGATAGTGGTTTTCCATATAAGGGGCATCCCCGCAGTGCCGGTCCAGGTTGTGCGGTCAGGGAGGACCCTTCACCCGCTCGCTCTCCATGCCCTCACACCGTTACCGGAGGCGGAAAAGCCGGTGGGTCTCACTCTCCGCCCGGAGGAAGGATTTGTTACCAAGGTCTCCGGAGTTGGGTTTACCCCCGGCTCGGTGATAACGATTACCTGGGCAGGAGCCCCCGTCACCACGATTCCGGTAGAGGTAATCGCTGCGGCGGATGAAACCTTTGTCGCTGTTGTCGTGCCGCCCACGGCCGTGCCTGGCGTATACACGATCGTAGCCCGCGACGCTGTGGGCAGAAGGTACCAGACAACCTTTACGGTTCCTGACCTTACCGGCCCGGCAGGCCCGGCAGGCGCTAGGGGTCTGACAGGCCCAGTAGGCCCGGCAGGCGCTGTAGGCCCAGTAGGCCCAGTAGGCCCGGCAGGCGCACGAGGCGCAGTGGGCCCAGTAGGCCCCGCAGGCGCAGCAGGTGCAGTGGGTCCCGCAGGCCCGGCAGGCGCACGAGGCGCAGTGGGCCCGGCAGGTGCAGTGGGTCCCGCAGGCCCCGCAGGCGCAGCAGGTGCAGTGGGTCCCGCAGGCCCGGCAGGCGCACGAGGCGCAGTGGGTCCGGCAGGCACGGACGGTGCAGTGGGTCCGGCAGGACCAGCAGGCCCGGCTGGTGCAGTGGGTCCGGTAGGCCCGGCTGGAGGAGTAGCCTTGGCCATAATAGCGATCATCATCGCGCTGGTCGCGGGTGGCCTGGCCTTTTACTTCCGCCCCAAAGCGGCACCGGAAACAGTCTGATAACACCAGGCCCCATGAAATAAAGTAATTCACCGGGCAAGCAGATAGGTTAAAAAGCGGCTCTCCCACAACGTGGGAGAGCCGCTTGTCTTTGATGACGGTGGTTGATTACGAGGCATAGAAATTTCAAAAATTCCTGTGCCCCATCGAGGGGCGAAGCTCCTCTAAAAAACCCCCAGATATGACTGCTTACTTCTTCTTTAGGGGGTTTCAGGGGGATTCTCCCCCTGATGCTCTTGATAAAGAAGACGGGTGCGGTATAATATAGAGAGGAGGTATTCATGGCTCTTGTTGCAACACGGTACGAACACGTAGTCCTCAACGGGGAAAATGTTCCAGTTATTGCCGGGGCAAATATGAAGGTGGTTGAGCTTGTGTTAGAAAAAATGGCCTACGGCTGGAGCCCAGAAGAACTACATTTTCAACACCCTTACTTAACCCTGGGGCAAATCCACTCCGCGTTAGCCTACTACTGTGACCATCAGGAAGAGCTTGACCGTGATATTGAACGACGGCTTGAGCGCGTGGACCAGATTCAGCAGGCGATAGAACCCCCACCCCTTGTAGCTCGGCTACAGGCCGAAGGGTTGATCTAATGGCGATCGCGTTCTACATGGATCAACATGTGCCACGCGCCATAACAGTCGGGCTCCGCCTGCGTGAGGTAGATGTGCTCACAGCCCATGAGGACGATATGAGCCACTTGGACGACCCGGAATTACTGGATCGAGCGAGTGAACTGGAACGTGTGCTTTTCACGCAGGATGACGATCTTCTCGCCGAGGCTGCCAGCCGGCAAAGAGAAGGCATTCCCTTCCGTGGCCTAATCTACGCGCACCAATTGCGAGTTCCCATTGGGACCTGCATCCATGGTCTGGAAATCATTGCGAAAGCTGGGGAACCCCAGGGCCTGATTAATTGTGTACAATTCTTGCCCCTTTAAGGTGTCAACCAATTACCTATTACCCATAACCCATATCGTGGGGATTCTCCCCCTGAAGATCTTGATAAAGAAGACGGGTGCGGTATAATATCAGGTAAGGCATTGAAAAAAGGGGGGCGGGTGATGCGTGAGGAGAGCCGCTTGTCTTTGATAAAGAAGA
>QLUI01000019.1 GCA_018725345.1 Bacillota bacterium
CACCTGATTAAAAATTCCCACCTACGCTTCGCTTAGAGGTGGGGCCTTAACCCAAAAGAAAAACCAAGATAAAATACTGTATATGGACGTGAATTGTAGATTTTTAGACTTTCTGCAGTGGAATCAACTATAGCTACCCGGATGCTAATTTCATGATAACCACTATTCAAAATCTGGATCATAAGGGGTTAGTGTGAATCCACGGCTACCTTCTACAACATAAAGTTCTTCACCTTCTTTTATGTTGTATTTCTCGAATAATTTCCTAGGAAGAGTAAGAAAAAAATGAGTCAGCTGGTTACCGAAGTGTTCCGAGGAAATTTACACACTAATATGGGCTTGACTCTGCACTCTGGCAATGGAAGCATAAGTTAGTAGCCTGACTCCATTTTCACCAGAGCCAAGACCTTTTCCTTGAGCACAGAAAGCTTGGCTGCAGCTATATCGGCGTTATCTTCTTTAACCCCAAGGTAAATCTTTATCTTTGGCTCGGTACCTGACGGGCGGATGCAGAACCAGGAAAGATCAGCCAAAACATATTTCAGAGCGTCGCTGGCAGGCAGCATAATAGGTGTTTGATTCCCTTGTACGTCAGTGCTTAACTGTTTTAGATAATCATCTGCGCGGATGATTGTTAGCCCGTTCATTTCTAATAAGCCGGCACCACGCAACTTGGTCATGACCTGCTCCACCCGATAAAGCTCATTTTCAGCCAGGTTAAGGTTAAGCAGTTCTTCTTGAAAATAGCCATGAGCCAAGAACAGCTGCTCTAGGGCATCTAAGAGAGTCATCTGCTTGTGTTTATAATAAGCGGTCATCTCGGCTACTAGCTGGCTGGCTTGAATACCGTCTTTATCTCGGACGAAGTCACCTGCAAGGTAGCCATAGCTTTCTTCAAAACCAAAGAGAAAAACATTTTGACCTGAATCGACACGTTCTTTAATTTGCTCTCCAATATATTTAAACCCAGTCAGTGTTTCTATTGTCTCCACCCCGTAGTCTGCAGCGATGGCCTTCCCCATTGCCGAGGTCACCACAGTCTGGATCACTATGCCGTTAGAGGGAAGCTTCCCCTGCTTTTTTCTTTGAGAAAGGATATAGTCCAGCAGCAAGCAGCCAATCTGATTGCCGGTTAGAGGGACATAGCGCCCTGAGGTGTTACGAACAGCGGCACCTAGACGATCAGCGTCTAAGTCGGTAGCCAACAACAGGTCTGCCTGTTCTTTTTCCCCCAAGGTTATGGCCATGTTATACACTTCCCAATCTTCGGGATTTGGAGATTGAACTGTGGAACAGTTGGGATCCGTCTCTAACTGTTTTGACACGAGGAAGAGCTCTGTAACGCGGGCATTTATCAGCGCCCGTGGAATTGCTTTGCCCCCTGTGCCGTGAAGGGGGGTGTAGACAACCCTTACCGGCAGCGGGCCTTTGCTCCACCAGGTTGAGCTGAGGGATATCCCCTGTAATAATTTATAATAGCGGTTATCTATCTCGGCACCGACTCGCTCAAACAGCCCGTTTTTTTCTGCCTCTTCCAGATCGCCACCCGGTATTGTTAGTGCATCTTCCACCTGAAGAATATGCGCTGTGATGGCGTGTGCCAGGTAATCAGTGATCTGTCCGCCGTCTGGTCCGTACACTTTGTAGCCGTTGTCAGTAGGGGGATTGTGACTGGCTGTAATCACTACTCCGGCTGAAGCCTGCAGTTCCCTGACGGCAAAGGATAAGAGAGGTGTCGGAGTAGGCTCTGGGAAAACCCAGGCTTTAATGCCATGGTTGGTTAAGACTTCCGCCGTTGCTCGAACAAACCGCTCCGAGTTGCGCCTGGTATCGCAGGCAATAACCACGGAAGGTTGTTTTCCCTCTTTCAGGCAAGCGTTAAGAAGATAGCGCGCCAGACCTAGCGTAACCTTGCGGACTACATAAATATTGATCAATGCTGTTCCGACACCCATCCGACCCCTGATTCCTCCGGTGCCAAAGGCTATCTCTTTGGAAAAGCGGTTGGCTATTTCGTTTTCGTCAAGGGAAATCTTGGTCAGTTCCCGGCCCAGTTCCTCATCCATTCCGGAAAATTCAAGCCATTGTTGATATTTTTTTCGGTATTCCACCGCTGAGCGCTCCTTCCTTTTTCGGCTACAGGTATCTGCCTAGTCCCTGGTCTTTGAGTGACTGTACCAGCTTTTTAATATCCTGAGTACGCTCCTTAGCGCAGACCAACACTGCATTTCCCGCCTGTACAATTACTAAGTCTTGCACACCTAAGGTGGCAATGAGGAGACCCTGACCATAGATCAGGCAATCGGTGGTATCAATCCCCACGTATTCACCTTTGATCACATTCTTGTGCTGATCCTTGGGGAAACATGCCGCTAGGGCAGCCCAGCTTCCTAGGTCGTCCCAACCGAAATCGCCCTGAACAACCAGAATCTCCTGAGATTTCTCCATTATTCCATAATCGATGGAAATACTGGGGAGGGAAGGGAAAATACTATCTACAGCTTCCTGTTCTCCATCGGAACCGATATGCCCAGCAATTGCTGTTAATCCTCGGTACAACTCTGGCAGCTGCTGTTCTATTTTCTTTAGAATCAAGTCTGTCTGCCACGCAAAAATACCGCTGTTCCAAAAATATCTGCCAGCACGCAAATATGCTAGGGCGATATTGGTAGTGGGCTTTTCCACGAACTGTCGCACTTTAAACGTTAAAGGGGTGCCGGGAAGAGCGTCTTTTTCCCGCTCAATGTAGCCATAACCCGTCTCCGGCCGGGTTGGGACGATACCGATGGTTACTAGAACCTCGGCAGTAGAAGCTAGTTGTATTCCTCTTTCCAGGCAGCGGAGAAATTCTGCTTGCCCCTGCACCAAGTGATCTGCCGGGAAGACCAGCATAGTAGCACCCGGTTCCCTCTTGCGAATATGCATAGCGGCCAGACCGATACAGGGTGCGGTATTTCTACCCTGAGGTTCTATAATTAGGTTTCCTTGCGGCAGGCTGGGGAGTTGTTCCCTCGCTAGAGCGGCGTGCTCTTTTCCTGTCACCACCAAGATGTTCTGTGTGTCAAAAAGATTTATAATGCGCTCATAAGCTTGTTGGACAAGAGAACTTTCCCCTAACAGATTCAAGAACTGTTTGGGGAGATGGCTTCGGCTCCAAGGCCAGAAGCGCTCTCCACTCCCTCCAGCCATAATTACGGCATACCGTGTCATGTTCATCCATCCTTCCTAAAAGAAGCATTTTTTACGCTCTTCCGTAGCTGTCTTCTAAGCGGACGATATCATCCTCACCTAAGTAGCTGCCACGCTGTACCTCAATAAAGATAAAAGGTTCATCGCCGGGATTGATGGCGCGGTGGGCAGCTTCCGCTGGGATATCCACCGCTTCTCCGGGCTGGAGTGCTATTTCCTTATCGTTTAGAATGATAATCCCATTTCCCGCCACGGCGACCCAGTGCTCCTGCCGGTTGGCGTGGCGCTGGTAGCTAAGCTTATGCCCCGGGTTTACGGTGATGCGCTTTACCTTGTAACCGGGTTCACTTAACAGCACTTCCCATTTTCCCCAAGGAGGCTCTGCCGATTCTAGTAGATCTTTTGCCAAAGTCATCTAAACATCCCTCATTCACTAAATTTTTCACTTAATCTTTTCGTCGTTTGTATTGAAGCGCACATCCTAGCTAGTAATCTCTTTTTCATAATGGAATCGCTCAAAAAGTTCCCAAGAGTAAAGGGCGAGCAGTCCAAGCAGAAAAGAAATGGTGGACTCGGCTCCCTTATTTTTACTGGGACCGTTCTCCGCCAGGCCGTCTGAACAGGAACCCGTGGAGGGATTGTAGAGCGCCTTGCCTAATCGGTTGCGACCTAAGTACCATTGAAAAGCGGCATAGGCCAGATCTAGGTACTTCTGCTGACCGCTCAAGGCAGATGCCAAGAGGCAGACTTCCGTTAAGGCACCGGCATCAAGGGGTTGCTGGCAAAACACGGCCTTTTCCCCTCCTTTTACGTACCAACCATGGTTGCCGATTAGGTCAAAATAGCCTTCCTGGTACTGGATGTCGATGAGGAAATCCAAAGCTGACAGAGCCGTCTCTAAGTAGGCGGGCTCGGAAAAATGCCTATAGCCTAATAAGAGAGCATGGGGAAGGCGGGCGTTATCATAAGTTAAGAAGTTTTCAAACCAGCGCCAAGAACCTGAGGCATTTTCCCGGTAACGTTGCAGGAGAGAATCGACGATTAAGCGCAGCCCATCCTTTGCAGGTTTAGACTCGGGATAGTGAAACAAATAATTGCCCAGACCGCAAGCGCTGTATGCCTGGGCACGAGTGTATACCAGCTTGTCCAACTGTGGTAGACTAGCATACAAAAGTTCCCTGGCCAGCATGCTCTGATCCCGGTTTTGCACTAGACTGGCCGCAGCCCCTAGTCCCCACAGACACCGCCCAAACGTATCCTGGCTCAGTTCCTGAGCAGGAAATCCTTTCTGATAATTTAGATAGTTGTAAAACCAGCCGCTTTCCTGCCTGGCATGGGAAAGGAAGGCAAGATACCTATCTATTAGGGACAGCACTGACTCATCCCTGAACATGTTAAAATAATGGGCACAGACTACTATAGCTCGGCCCGCATCATCTGCGGAATAATTGTGGGCATAGTCAGGAATGCCAAAGAGAGCATGTTGGACGATGCTCGTATCGTCTGTCAGTGTTTTAAGGTAGTTCATATTGATGACCGGCAGAGTATGCACGCGGTCTTGCTTAGTTGTTCCTATTACCTGAGACGCGAGGTCTTCAAAGACATCTAGGTACTGCTTGGAAATACGGCTCCAGCCCATTCGCTGGCCTGCGATATAAGCTTGCCCTGCCAGGGAAAGCCTCTCCTCGGGATTTTCAATCAGTTGCATAACTGCTTCGGTCATGCCCACCGGATCATTGAAGTTGACCACCCGACCCTTCTCTCCGGCCAGCGCCTCTCGGGCATGCAGGAACGGAGTGGAAATAATGGCCTTCCCCTTGCCCAGTGAGTTGCTGAGGACACCGCTTGTTATCTGCCCCTCAGAGTGATATGGACAGACCACGAGGTCTGCCGCTCCCAGGTAGTAGCCCAAAGTGTCGTCGTCCACAAATTCGTCCACAAATAGCACATTTTCAGTGATATTAAGTATTTTTACAAGGTTTTCGAGGCCCTCCCGGTATTCTTCACCATGGTGCTTCTTTACCGTAGGATGGGTGACACCTAAGACGATATACAGCACTTCTGGATGCTTTTCAACCACAGGGGGCATGGCTTTCAGCATGATTTCAATCCCCTTGTTGGGGTTAAGGAAGCCGAAGGTCAGGATGACAAAATGCCCCGCCAACTGTAGCTGATGTTTATAGTAAGAGGGGTCGATATAAAATGTGTCGGGAACGCCGTGCTGGATTAGGTGGATCTTGGCATGGGGAATATTGTAGATGTCTGTCAATATGGCAATGGCCCGTTCATTCATGACTACCAGCGCCTGGGAAAAGGCGGCTACTCCGATGAGCGCCTTTTTCTGGCTTGCGGATGGCTTTTCCAAGACGGTATGAAAGGTTGTTACCACAGGTTTTTGCAAATAGCTTAAAAACTCCACAATGTGGATACCTTCAGGCCCTCCAAAAAGTCCAAACTCGTGTTGTAGGGATACGATATCTACCGCAGAGGAATTGATAAGGTCGGCAGCGTTTTGATAATCTTCCAAACAGTCTTGCTTGATCTGATAAATAACCTTAGAGGGGTAATCGTAGCGCTCGTTATTGTTTAAAGCAACAAACAATGTGGAATCGCGACCTATTATACCTTCTAATGCACCGCTTAAACTGGTCGCAAAGGTGGCAATCCCACATTTGCGGGGCAGATGACTACCCACTAAGGCAATTCGCAACCGTTTTTTTACTTCCTTTGGACTTGCATGAGGTAAAAACAAGAAACACCATTCCCTTCCAGGTAAAATTGAATAACTTCTCAGGCAATTCTGGTGATTTTTTAGATATATCATAAACCGAGAGTATCCTATATAATTATAACATATCATTCTTCTTTTGACGTATATTTCTTTCTTTGCAGACACTATCTGCACTGGAGGCTACGCTAGGTGGAAGAAATGAGCGAGAAGTTAAAAGTGAACTCGTTTAAGCAAAGCTTAAACATCGGGGAATCAGGTGGAGAGTCTACTCCACCTGATTAAAAACTCCCACCTACGCTTCGCTTAGAGGTGGGAGTTTTAACCCAAAAGAAAAACCAAAATAAACTTTTGAGGTGAAGACAGTGAATGAATTGGAAGCCGTGTATCATCAATCATTATCCCGCGCTTTAGAAAAAACTGCCGAGATGGAAAAGGTGGACTTAGTCGTTGGCATTCCCTTTCTAAATGGAGGCGAGGACGCGCAAATTATTTTGTCCATTCTGGAAGCGGGGCTCGACACCTTTTACCCCGACCTGAACTGTTTAATAGTCTGCGCCCTCTGTCCCTCTGTTTCTAGCATTAAGACATTTGAGTCTGCGCGCCTATTGCAAACCCGCCTAGATAAAGGCCTGTCGGGTAGGGGATGGGCGGTGCGCAGTTTAATGGACGTGGCGCACAGTCTGACGGCAGACTTAGTGATTGTGGAACCCAGCCTTTTGACTGCAAAGAGCAATGGCTCACGGGAAGGGCTGACAGCGGACTTGGTCAAACTTATGTATCAGCCCGTTCGAGACGGACGTGCTCATTTTGTGTTGCCCCGCTTTAAATTATCCCATATTAGTAATAGTATCGGCGACCACCTAGTCTTTCCCCTGCTGGCATCGCTCTACAATGTGGAACTTAGGGGGTGTCTGGATGCCGGGATGACCATGTCTCGTCAACTGTTGGCCAATCTGCTTGAAGATGTGTCCAGTTGGTCTCCTGAGCTCTATGAATATGGCATAAACTACTGGCTCGTCATGCGTGTGTTAGAGTTAAAAGCTGATATCGCCGAGGTGTTCCTAGGTACTAAACCAAAAACCACCCTGCCCGTGGGGCTGGATTATATGTTTAACCAGGCAGTCCATGCGGTTTTTCAGGCTATCGGCAAAGGCCAGGATGTCTGGAAACATAATCCCCAGGCTGTGCGCTCGGTGCTAACAATTGGTCCAAGACACGATCTGTTTCTTCAGGAGCTACCGCTTGAGCCCCGTCTGCACATCAATCAGTTCCGCAGGGGTTTTAACCGCTATTATGAGGGGGTCTGGTCGCGCATTTTTTCCGAAGAGTTTTGTATCTTTCTCAAAGAAGCGGCTACAGCTAGCGAAGAAGACTTCTCTTTTCCGTCTGCCCTTTGGGCTCAGTTGATCTACGAATCGCTCATCGCCTACCACTTTATGCCTATGCTGGCAAAAGAAGACTTAGCCAGTAGCCTGACCACTCTTTTTGAGGGAAGGCTGGCTGGCTTTTTGAAGGAAATTTCCTCCCATAAACATTACGACCTAAGTGAAGCTGCCCCTGAGCTTATAGCCTGCCCGTTTAACGCTAGGAACAACTTGGAAACCCAAAACGATGCCTTTATTAGCCGCAAACATGTCTTCCTGGGAAAATGGCTCCACCACAAAGCGGCGCTGCTACCTTTTTTGCCGGAAATTGCCTATTGGGAATACATTCCCGGCATCCCCATTATCCTGCCCCACCTAGTCCGATCAGCATCGGGGAAAAGTGCCCACGTGGCAGGAATTTACGAACGGCTTTTAAAGGAATATAAAGAGGGGTTTGAGACTTTTGCCCGGCAGACACTAAATCTCTCCTCTGACGATGGCTTTGAAAAACTAGGAACCGCCATGCGTAGCTTGGTGGAACAAGTAGAAAAAGATCTGGATCAAATCCTGCTCCCTGGGAATCTTCACACCTTAGAGGGAATGCAAAATGTGGCTGATCGTATTTTTGCGCTCTACCCTGCCCCTGAAAGCCTTTCTCTTAAAGAAGAGGTGGCCGCCTGGTTACTACGGGTACACCCTCCCCGTAATCTGATCACTCTCTGGGGCTACTACGATACGGATGAACTACTTAAACACCATAGTCCACTGGATGTGCTGGCACTTGCTTCCTGGTCCGAAGTCTCTAAATATAACACCCGGAACAATGAGTGGCTCAAAGAACATTTGCAGCCTGAACATTTTGAAATGTCTCCCATTCAACCCCTAGTGGTAAATTACAGTGACTTTCCAGCACTGTCAGGCATGCAGGAGGCTGCCTCGCTGTGCTACCTTACCAGCCGCGTTGTAGTTAGCAACCAGAGGAGAGGAAGCGGTGGCAGCTTTCCCAAAACCCGCATTCTAACCATAATTTTAAAGAGCATCATCGAGGCTGAGCAGTTCGGCGACATCTGGGAATCATTTAGAAAGCAGCCTGGTAAAAATTTTGGAGCAAAGGTTATTAACTCCATCGAAGGACACTGGGGGGTCAGTCTATTTTCCGGCCACAGTATTTTTGAAAATATGCAGCAAGAAAGGCTGAAGAGCAAGCTTTTGGAAATTTCCCGACAAGACTGGGGTAGCACAAACGAAACGGTGGAAGAAGCTCGTAATCACCTCGCCCGGATGGCAGCAGTCTACCACATGGGGATAACTTTGCCAGACGGCTATTTTATCACCTGCTCGCTCTGGAGTTGGGCGAGCTACAGCTTTAAAGGAGGGAAGGGCATCCCGACTCCTCTTTCTCTCATGGTCGAGCGGCGCTGGTTTAGCAGCGAGTTGTTTTACCGTTGTTACGAACACGTGATAGGCGGTCGTAATGAAGTTTTACCCAAAATAGCAGAACTAATGGGGCAGGGCAGGGAGAGCGAGAATCTAGCGGCCCTTTTCCTAGGGGCACCGCCTGACGGTGCGAAAATCATCATCAAGCAAAAAATTGAAAAAGTCCTCCCGCAGGCAGGCAGCCTGGTTAGGTCTCCCTTCAACCCCATTTTAACCTCGATAGCAGAGCACCACTGGGAGTCGAAGTACGTTTTAAACTGTGGGGCTATCCGCGTCAAGGGGAATGTTTACATTTTTTACCGCGGCGTGGGTGAAGACGGAGTCTCACGCATCGGGCTGGCCATTAGTAAAAATGGGCACCAGGTAGATGAGCGTTTGCCGGAGCCGGTATTTGGCCCTGCCCACGAGAGTGAAAGTATGGGGTGTGAAGATCCTCGGCTGATCGCCATCGAAGGCCGCATCTATATGCTTTATACTGCCTACGATGGCATCATTCCTCAGATAGCCCTGGCATCTATCGCTGAGGATGACCTGATCCAACAGCGCTGGCAACACTGGCACCGCCACGGACTGGTCTTTCCGGGCTTTATCAACAAGAACGCGGTCTTGTTTCCGGAACGGTTTAACGGCAAACTGGCCATGTACCACCGCATCGCTCCCAGCATCTGGGTAACCTTTGCCAGCACCTTTGATACCCCCTGGTCTCGGGAAGGGCATAAACTTATCATGGGTAGCCGCTCCGGGATGATGTGGGACGCCGTTAAAATCGGTTCAGGTGCTCCCCCCCTGAAAACTCGCTTTGGTTGGCTTTTAATCTATCACGGCGTGGACTACGGCTTCCGCTATCGGCTTGGCGTTTTCCTCACCGCCCTAGACGATCCGGCGAAGATCATCTACCGTTCTCCAAACCCCATCTTGGAGCCGACAAAGCCTTATGAAATAGGTGTCTCAGGCGAGAGTTGGGTGCCAAATGTGGTCTTTACCTGCGGAGCAGTCTCAGCTATTGACAAAGATATCTTAGATGAAAATGATGAAATCCTTGTTTATTACGGTGGGGCGGACACCGTTATCGGTGTCGCTACTGCCCGGGTAGCCGACCTTATCCCGGCACGTTTTCGCCAAGCATGACAGATTCTAAAACTTCTGCGGATTTAGCTATTAGGAAAGGGGATTTTTTGAAAATGAAAATTGCCATGCTTTCCCCCATAGCCTGGAGGACCCCACCTCGCAACTATGGGCCTTGGGAACGTGTAGTTTCATTAATAACAGAAGGCCTTCAAAAAAGAGGGATAGATGTTACCCTGTTTGCCACGGCTGACTCACAGACAGAGGGAAAGCTCCATGCCGTAGTGCCCCGCCCTTATGAAGAAGACAAATCTCTTGATCCAAAGGTATGGGAGTGTCTTCATATCTCGGAGATGTTTGAAAGAGCCAACTCTTTTGACCTGATCCATAACCATTTTGACTTTTTGCCACTCTCCTACTCCAGTCTGACCAGCACGCCTGTCCTGACTACTATCCACGGCTTTTCTAGTCCGAAGATACTTCCTGTTTACAAAAAATATAACGACACAACTTCTTATGTGTCTATCAGTAACGCTGATCGCTCACCGGAACTAGATTATATCGCTACCGTTTATCATGGTATTGATATTGAGAACTTTGCATTTCAGGAAACACCTGAAGATTACCTGCTTTTTTTGGGGCGCATTCATCACGATAAGGGTGCCCATGAAGCGATTCAGATTGCCCGTAAAGTCGGCATGAAACTGATTCTGGCCGGAATTATTCAGGATAAAGCTTATTATAAAGAACGAGTCGAACCTTTCCTTGATGGTTCCCAAATCAACTATGTAGGGGCTGTAACTCCTGTGTTGAGAAATGAATTATTGGGGAAAGCCTTTGGTTTTATCCATTCAATCAACTTTAATGAGCCTTTCGGCTTATCTGTGGTGGAAGCAGGCGCCTGTGGAACACCGGTTGTGGCTTTTAACAAGGGCTCCATGCCAGAGTTAATTGCGGATGGCGAAAACGGTTTTCTCGTTGATGATGTTTCTGCCGCAGCGGTGGCGATAGACAGGCTAAAAACCATATCACGTGATAGATGCCGAGCACTAGTGGCAGAAAGGTTTTCACAAGACCAAATGGTGGAAAATTATCTGGCAGTGTACCGGCAGATCATAGAAAACACTAATTAGCGGTAGTGTGCAGTAACTCTGGAGGAGGTTTCTAATTGTGCAGAAACGGGAACCCTTAGTGAAAAGATATGAAAAAAATCCCATCCTAACCAAGAACGATGTGCCTTACCCGGTAGTTACGGTTCATAATGCCGGAGTGGTCAAAGCAGGCGGTCGCTATTGGATGATTTTTCGGTCACATCTTTTTAACGGAAGATCCATTCTTGGTTTGGCAGAGAGCTCTGACGGCTACCTGTTCACTGTCAGAGCCGAGCCATTTATGACTCCTGCATGCACAGGCATTTTTGCTGAATATGAGGAATATGGCATTGAAGATCCACGAATCTGCAAAATCGATAAAGATTTTTTCATTACTTACAGTGCCTATTCAAGGCATGGCGTAAGGGTTGCTTTGGCTAAGACCAGAGACTTTAAGATAGTGGAAAGAATAGCGTTGATTACTCAGGCGGATCAGCGTAACGTCGTTCTTTTCCCAGAAAAGTTCGAGGGCCGCTTTGTCCGCCTAGATCGCCCACACACAGAACTTAGCCCTTGGTCGATTTGGATTTCTTACTCGCCTGATTTAATTCACTGGGGCGACTCAAAGGTGATCGTCAAGCCGGAAGCCTACCACTGGGATGAAATGAAAATCGGTCCCGGCGCTACTCCCTTTAAAACCGACAAAGGCTGGCTACAGATCTATCATGGCGTCTTTCGCACCATGGACGGTGCTGTTTACAGACTTGGCGCAATTCTGCATGACCAAAATGATCCTTCCCTGATTCTCGGGGTAGCTGACGAATGGATTCTTGAGTCTGAAGACCCTTGGGAAGTAACTGGATATGTGCATAATGTGGTTTTTACCTGTGGGACGATTCCTGAAGAAGATGGCACAGTGAAAATCTATTGGGGTGGAGCAGACAAGGTAATGTGTGTGGGAACAGCACGCGTTAGTGACCTAGTTGATTTATGCTTGCAAAAACCAAGAAATCCGCTTTGAACAACGTCAGTTATGCCTCGAAAAAAGGCGACTGCTAATCAATATGATTAGCAGTCGCCGATTCTTTTCGTTAGCAAGCAGGAATCCAGCCAATTCTTCGCGAAATTCTTAACATTGAAGAGAATTGTTATTTACTTGCTAAAATGGAGGCGCGCAACAAGGGAAAAATAGGCTGGAAATAGAAGCTCGCCTGGCGGATCAGGCGGAGCAGTTTTTTGCTCAAGACCATATTCTGACCGGTGGCACAACTCCGCGACGGACGGAAGATGTGATTGCAAGCCTAGCCGACCTGGTGAGCGGTTCGGCCGACGCCGGCACTCCCGTAATCGTTGTCAAAAATATTTTTCGTTAACTTGTCCCGATGCAAAAGCAAAGGAGCTTTCCTATTTTCTTGCAAAGGAGGGAATTGGATGGAGACGGGCCTGAAGGGTGAAGCAACCGTTAAAGTATTCAGAGGCAATACGGCAGTCGCTGTGGGTAGCGGAAGTGTACCGTTTTTTGCCACCCCCATGTTAGTGGCATTGATGGAGAACGCGGCGATTAACGCGCTGCGGGAAGAACTGCCGCCGGAACAGACTACGGTGGGAACAAAAGTAGATGTGGTTCATCTGGCGGCAACGCCTGTTGGCATGACTGTAACTGCGCGTGCCGAATTGGTGCAGGTGGATGGGCGGCGGTTGTTGTTTGAAATTATGGCGGAAGATGAGGCAGAGGTAGTGGGGCGCTGCCGCCATGAACGGTTTGTGGTGGAAAGGGAAAGTTTTCTGGCTAGAGTCGGTCAGAAGCAGGCTCAATGGGGGAACCGGTAGGTTTCTAGATAGACAGGTTCCAATTGCCGTTTTTCCATGGCCATAGCCACCGTTTCATATAGTAGATCCAGCCTGGCAAGGAAGACTTGTTTTATGCCTTGCTGCTTCGGGCCAAAGGGGACGAGGAAAAAATTTTGCAGGCTGATAATCTGCTGGGCGTTTTGTAAAACTTCTTCCGAGTCTCCGTTGCTAATTAGCGCCAGTACCACTGGTAAACCGGCTTGCAGATGACGCACTGTTTTGGAGAGGGGAGCGGCTGTAGCGCTGGTGT
>QLUI01000190.1 GCA_018725345.1 Bacillota bacterium
AGACAGCTTGATATGCAGCTCTTCTAGTTGCGAGTCTGCCACAAAAGCTGGCGCCGCTGTCATTAAGCAGCTGGCGCTTGCTGTTTTTGGAAAAGCGATCACATCGCGTATAGAATTTTTCTCGGCCATCAACATTACCAAGCGATCTAGGCCAAAAGCAATTCCTCCGTGGGGCGGCGTACCATATTCAAAGGCGTCCAGCAAAAAACCGAATTGCTCCCGCGCGCTTTCCGGCGAAAAACCTAGCCGCTTAAAAATCCTCTCCTGCAGCTCCCGTTTGTATATCCGCAAGGACCCGCCACCGATTTCCACTCCGTTTAAAATTAAATCATACGCTTTAGCCAGTACATTTTGCGGTTCGCTTTCCAGTTTTTCCAAGTCTTCGTCCCGCGGCGCCGTAAAAGGATGATGGTTAGCCACATAGCGCTGTTCAGCCTCAGCAAAAAATAAAAGCGGAAAGTCCACCACCCAGAGAAAACTCCGTTGCTTTCCATCCGGCAGACCGAGCCGTTCAGCTAGATGCAGGCGCAGCGCCCCTAATGACTGATAAGCCACCTCCCGTTTATCTGCCACAAACAGCAGCAAATCGCCTGGCTCTCCGTCCATCAATCCTACCATCCGCTCCAAAGTTTCTGTAGCGAAAAATTTGGCAATGGGGGAACGGAGGCTGCCGTCTGCTTCCACAAACATATATGCCAAGCCTTTAGCCCCAAACTGTGCAACAAACGCCGTCAACTCGTCAAGCTCACGGCGACTGAAATACCCACATCCTTTAGCGTTTATCCCTTTTACTGCGCCGCCACCGGCAAGCACCTGCCTAAAAACCTTAAAGTCAACGCCGTTCACAATGGCAGAAAGATCGTTTAGCTCCAGCCCAAAGCGTGTATCAGGCTTATCGCTGCCGAAACGCTCCATAGCTTCCTGATAAGTCATTCGCGGAAAAGGTGCCGAAATCTCCTCCCCCAGCGCCCCGGCATATACGTGGGCCATCATCCCTTCCATCAACGAAAGCACCAACTCCTGGTCGCAAAAAGAAAGCTCTATATCAATCTGCGTGAACTCCGGCTGCCTGTCTGCACGAAGATCTTCATCCCTAAAACAACGGGCAATCTGAAAATATCGCTCCGCACCCGCCACCATTAAAAGCTGCTTAAAAAGTTGCGGCGATTGCGGCAGTGCAAAAAAACTGCCTGGGTTTCCCCGGCTTGGCACAAGATAATCCCGTGCTCCTTCCGGCGTACTTTTTGTCAGCATTGGCGTTTCCACTTCTAAAAAACCTTCCTTGTCCAAATAATCTCGGACAAGCTTGCATACACGGTGACGCAAAAATAAATTCTTCTGCATTTCAGGACGGCGCAGATCCAAGTAGCGATAACGCAGTCGAATATTTTCATCAACATCTACCCCATCTTCAATATAGAAGGGCGGTGTTTTAGCTCTGTTTAAAATGAGCAGTTCTTCTGCCAACACCTCAATCTCTCCGGTGGACAATTTCTGGTTTACCGTCTCTCGAGAACGAGCAACAACTTTCCCTTTCACCGCTAGAACAAATTCATTACGAATCTCCTCTGCCTGCTTAAACATGATGGCGTCATGTTCAAAGTTAAAAACCACTTGAATCAATCCGCTCCGATCACGTAAATCAAGAAATATCAGCTTACCATGGTCACGGCGACGCTGTACCCAGCCATTCAACGTTACTATCTCGCCAATTTGTGCTTTTTTTACCTCACCGCAGTAGACATCACGCAAGTTCATCTGTTTGCCTCCTTAACCAGCCTGGCCACCATACTTGTCAAGTCAGTCAAAGCTACGCCTGACTGACTTCCCGTTTGCATATCACGCAACATGGCTTGGCCGCGCTTCATTTCTTCATCACCAAGAATTACGAGGTACCTTACCTGCTTTTTATCGGCAAACTTAAGCTGCGCTTTTAGACTGCGCCCCAAATAATCTTTATCTGCGGCAACACCCTGCCCACGCAGATCAATCACGACTCGCAGCGCCGCCGCCGCCGACACGTTCCCGGCGGTGGCCACAAATACATCAGTCAATTTGCTCTCCGGCAGCACTCTACCTGCCGCAGCGCGCGCCAGAAGAACACGTTCAATGCCGATACCAAAACCAATCCCCGGCACATCCGGCCCGCCGATAGTGGCAAGCAAATGATCATAGCGCCCGCCACCGCCAAGGGAGCTCTGCGCCCAAAGCACCGGTGAAACAATCTCAAACGCCGTTTTAGTATAGTAATCAAGTCCGCGCACTAAACGTGGGTTTACAACATATGGTTCGCCCAAAGCATCCATGGCTTCTCGCACCGCAGCAAAATGCTCCGCGCAGTCTCCGCAGAGCTTATGAAGCATCAAAGATACGTCCACAGTCAGTTCCTGACACGACTCTTGCTTGCAATCCAAAATTCTTAACGGATTTTTATGAATTCGGTCGGCACAATCCGGGCAGAACCGGCTGAGCTTATCCTTTAATTCTTCCTGCAAGCAAATACGATACGCATCCCGGCAGAGAGGACAGCCGACACTGTTAAGCTGGAGTGTAAATTCTTCCAGTCCCAACGCGCGAAAAACATAAAGCGACAGAGCAATTACTTCCGCATCGAGTGAAGGCTCCATTGCGCCGAAAACTTCCACGCCAAACTGGTGAAACTGCCGGTAGCGTCCGGCCTGCGGCCTGTCATAACGGAACATGGGCCCTATGTAATATACTTTCAGCGGCTGCGCCGCGCCGTAGAGCTTATGCTCCAAGAAAGCCCTTGCCACCGGCGCAGTCCCCTCAGGTCGCAAAGTCAACGAGCGCTCTCCTCGATCTGTAAAAGTATACATCTCTTTAGCCACAATATCGGTCACTTCTCCCACACCGCGCAAAAATAGCTCTGTATGTTCAAACACCGGCGTGCGAATCTCGGCATACCCAAATAATCGGCAGAGCTCCCTGACTTTTTCCTCAAAAAACTGCCACTGCTCCACTTCACCGGGCAGAATATCCTTAGTTCCCCGGGGCGCTTTCGTTAACACAATTATGCCTCCCTTACAAAAAACTCCCGCCTAAATCCGGCCGGGAGCTTGAATTTGCCAATTTAATTCTAGCCAATCCGCACAGGCTTGTCAACCTGCAGGGATTCTGTCTTCGGATCTCTTTTTCTTCCTATCTAGTCCTTCCGCCAGAAGACCGGGCAAAAAAACAGCAGCTATCATATAAATGTAAGCAAATGCAGCATGGCCGATAAGATTCGTTATTGGACCATAGGCGTCCACACCCCACTGAGTGTGCGCAAATATACCTACACCTACATATCCAAGTGTTAACACCAAAAACAAGCCAAGCTCAAGATATGTGCCAAGAAACGCTCTTTTGAGAAAAGATTTATGTAACCGCCATCCGGTATAGTAGCCTAAACCAGTACCAAAGTATATCCTGTTTCCATAAAATCCATCGAAACAGAACAAAACTGCTAATAATGCCCAAATGACCTTTTTGGTTGGTTCACGCCGTATTTTTTTTATGTCTCCGGGCCTCTTTTCTATCCTCTCTAGTCCTTCTAGCAGAAGACCGGGCAAAAAAACTGCTGCTATTGCAATAATGTAAATAAATGCAGCCTGGTCGATAAGCCTCGTTATTGGTTCGTATAGGCCCCCACCCCACTGAACGTACACGAACATACCTAAACCTACATTTACAATTGTTATCACTGCAGACAAGCCAAGCTCAAGATATGTGCCAAGAAACGCTCTTTTGAGAAAAGTCTTATGTAACCGCCATCCGGTATAGAGACCTAAACCACCAGCAAATTGCAGCCAATTTCCATAAAATCCATAAAAACTGATAAATCCATAAAAACAGAACAAAACTGCTAATGATGCCCAAATGACCTTTTCAGTTGATTCTCGCCGTATTTTTTTTAGCATTTTGCAATTACCTCGCCCTCTTTTTTTTCGCCGGTTAAGGCAACTTCACAAAGGAAGCTGCCTTAACCGGCAAATACAGCTACAAGGGACAGCCCTATGGACCTAGCCAGCTTCGGAGACTAGTTAGCGTTGCCGTGCACCATCGGTGTCCGCAGAACCGATCCCCGTAAGCTCCGTCTGGAGTCGGAGCATCGCATCTCAGACCCAAGCATCGCCCTCCAGTCCACTGTCCATAAAGCGAAGCGGCAGGAACTAAAAGAACTGCTGCTATCTTTAATAATATCGCTGGGATAGGATTACTTGCAATCGCAGGCATTTGCAGAACCATGCCTTCTTCTTTTGCCGTCAACACTATCTCGCCGTCAATCATCACCACGCAAAAATCTTCGATCGGAACGGCGACTGTC
>QLUI01000191.1 GCA_018725345.1 Bacillota bacterium
CCATTGATTTTATCAAGGATGATGAACTGGTTGAGGTAACTCCCAAGAATATCAGGCTGAGGAAGAAATTCCTAACTGGTGTTACTCGTTGAGTTTTTGCAGTGAGTATCATCGCAGTAACTCCCAATCATTCTGAGCTACAGGTTCTGTAGGGTCAATGTGCTCGATTACTTTGCCACACAAAGGTGAAGGAACTGATTTGCGTACTTCTCCCTTTCGGCCTAAGATGATAACCTCAACCAACTCCAGCTATAAACTAACCTCACGCCAGCAGAACAAGGCCCGAAAATTCGGGGACGCCCTGGCGGTCGGATGCATTGATTTGTGAGGCGACCGCTAAGTAAGTTGTTGCTGCTCCCCTTCATTAAAAAACGCCTCATCCTCTCCTATTGTCCCTTCATCCAGGGAACCAATTCTAATTTTTACATCCCTCCCGTAAAGATAGCGAAGGTCAAGGGCGGTAACGAGCCCCCTTATCTTCGACCTGAGACGAGCATCCCATCGTATGAATTGGCTGACATCAATAGTTGGTTCCCACTGATATGCCTCACCATGAAGCTTGCGGATATGCAAAAGGATATCCCTGACGTCTCCTTCATCTAGATAGGGGAGACTGATACAATCACTCCCGAGATACTCCAGCACCTTCTTAGCCCTGTCAGCAGACGACTGATCCTGAGACCGCTGCAAACGGAGAGGCACATTTATTAGGTCATCTTGGCCTCCATGAACATACTCGCGGAAAAATTGTGTGGCGAAGCAGAAAACCGAATAGGTAGACTCAAGCTCACCAAAGAGGAATGAATATATGTTAAGGTAAGCCTTAGCCCGGCTAGCGATACCCAGCCTCCCTATAAGCTCAGCCTCATCAAAGAGAATAACCCAGCCAGAGTAACCTAGCGCCCGAAAGAACCTGCCTAGAAAGCGAAAGTAGTCTATAGTGTGCTCCTTAGCAAACCTGGGCATCTGGAGCGACTCATGAAAATTGAGGCGATGAATTGCTCTCAGGTCAGGTATCTTTATAAATTGCCCGGCGAGGTCACTATAAAGTAGAAAGCATTTAGATAGGTCGCTTCCTCTGAAGTAGTTATTAAGAACAGCCCCTATTTTGGGATGGAGTTGCCGGCTACAGAACTCCAGAAGGTTATCCGCTGCTTCGCTGTTCGGATTGAGCTGCCTCAGCCTCCACTCGAAACCGGGCATGACCGAGCCGGGAAGATAAGTGGCAGCAGCGACCTTGGGATATACTTTACTCAAGTTATGAAAAGGGGTCTCTTTACTCAAGGGCAGTAGGCTAACTACGAAGTTTCTTGATTCTGCTTCATTAAATATCTGGTTGAGCAGGTGGCTTTTACCCTCACCATATTGTCCTTGGAAAAGAAGGCCACTCGATTTCCCTTCTGTACTAATGCATTCCAAATCCTGGGTAACCCGCTGCAAGATGTCTTCCCTCCCCTTAGCAAAAACTGCGCTCACCTTGCGGGAGGGGATACCCGAACGGAGGGTCTCAACCAAGCGTAGTGATTCATGATTATTCATCATTTCCCCCTTCTTTATCGTAGCTGGAAGTCATAGCGGCTCGCACCACACGACGTAGTGGTGAAACTAAAGATGGATGAGACAAGACCTCTACAACAAGAGTGCTCGCCTCTATCGGTGGCATATCTGAGTCGGGGCTAAGCTCCAGACGCAAATCGAGAAGCCTGGTAGCTAGGTCTGCAAGCTCTGCTTGGCTGAGGCTCACAACTCTATCAAGATGGAGCAGGTCAGCAAACTTATTGGGTTGCTCACACACAATCTCATCCTGTATGCGAAGCCAGAGGGCATCATAAGACCTGATTCCATTTCTATCATCTTCGATTAACTCCGGGCGTGCAGCAATAATGAACATAATACGCTCGAGACTGTCAACATCATCAATGAGTTCACGAAAGCCCTCATAAGCATCATCTCTGGCTGCACGAGCGTATTTAGGCCTGCCCGTCTCAGGTTTTTTACCCACCACAATATCCTCCACGCAATCAAGGCAAACGAGAAGACCTCTCAATCCTACCAGCCGGGCAATCTCCAGGATGGAGAGGAGCATATTCCGAGCATTATAGCGGTCAATGCGAGTGAATATCTGGAGCCGCTCTAACTGCCGTAAGGAATCCAACGCTGAATCCCCTTTCATCCAACGGAGTAACACCTCACGATTTTCCTCAGACAAGGAGACAATCCCAAGCTGGTTATTGCAGAGTTGCAAGAAGGCAGTGGCAAATGAGCCATCTATCCGTCTATTGTGGAAAAGCTTCTCCAGCTCTTTTTGTGCATCTTTCTTAATTGTTCCTAGATCTCTTCCCTGCGGTGGCTGCGTCACCCATTCCATAAACTTAATATCTTCTGGCATTGAATCGGGAGGGTAGCCGAGCCCTCTGATCACTCCCTCACAATATCTGGTGACCAGGACATCGAAGTCTATAGAGGATGCAATACACTTATAAAGAGCGTCAATGTACTGCAATTTGGTTTCCCTTGCATCAATGTAGGCGGTGAGATAACCCTTCTGTTTCGCCGAATGAGCCAGCAAAAGGAGTTGATGGGTTTTACCACAGCCCTCCGGACCGATAAGAAATTTCACCTTGCTGCCACCATCACGAATATACTTATCGAGGTAATGTTCACCCAGAAAGTCATGGAGAGTCTCACGGCAGGCACTTATCCTTTCCAGAATCCCCCCGTCTTCCGGAGGATTACCTTCCCGTAGCGCATTAAGTATAGGGTTTACATTCATTGCTTCCTCCTGAACTGAATTGTGCCATAAAGCCGCTCTGTGCCCATTGCATCTACCACCCGAATAGCTTTCCCCCTATGCCTTGGGGAAACTGAGCCAAGTTCCAGAACACGCCCATTATGCTCAGTCTTATCTGCTCTCAGAAGTCTGTGCAAATCAAAAGCGAAGAGGCGTTCGGGATAATCCCTCCCCTGCTGCTGTAGGGGAGTCATGGTTTTATATACTTCTTTAAGGAAGATGGTCACCTCATCTGGTTTTACACCCTTCGTTACACTGAGGCGCGCCACGAACATGTCATAACAGTCTACCAGAGCCTGGAGAAACTTATCAGCATTGAATGGGGCTTTGTCCAATAAATCCTTCTCCTTCTTTATTGCCTTAGCCAAAACCATGGGGCGTAAGCTGCGAATCTTCTTATCATTGACCAGCACAACCTTCTGGTCAGCTTGCATTCTAACCGTGAAGGGAAAGACCTCGTAGGACGGAAAGCGTCCCTCCAGATGAATCCCCTCCTTCTGACAAGCCTCAACGAGTTCGGCATGGAAAGTTTCTTCCAGATAACGTAACAGGTCAAAGCTGTTTATCAGAGCAGTGAGTTTCTCTCTCGATTGGGTAAAGGGTTCTCTGAAGTCCGCCATTTTAGCAAGACCGGATTCAGCGCCTTCCAGATCGCCTGCTTTCAAACTGGCCTCCACCCTTTTCGCCGTAGCAGCGATACGGCGCGCTGTTTCATTAAAGGCTTTCCTCTCTGGAGAAATTTCCTCGTCCAAGAATCTTCCCAGCGAAATACTCATATTGCTTACCTCCTCCATAGCAAGGCCCCCAGGTTAAATTTCCGTTACGGTGGGCATCTTTAGGTGTCAATACCTAAAATGGACACGGATGCTGAATGTGGTGTAAACACAATAGCATAACGTGCAGATTATAGCATAACAGAAAGGTGCCCGACATATTTGCTAGTGCCTTTACTTTACATTGGAGTGATGCAACGCGTGTTGATTTGGATAGGCCGCCTAACGCTCCACATCACCTGCCGCGCGGCGCGGGCAAGACTCCTTTGATTAAATGGTAAATACTGAAATACTAGCAAATCCAGTATTTCATAAAACCGTAACACTATACTTTGATGCTTTGTGGTGTAGCGGTGTTCATGCCTGAGATACTGAACGTGCTTCAACATTACCAGAAACTCGGCTTAGGATAATAGATACCTCCAGTCCCTTGGTATGTTTTCACACAGATTTTCTTACCTAAAGACGCTGCGAACTTATCCAGACGATCTTTTAAGTCCCGAAACTGCGAGGAGTTTTTGTCTACAGGAACAAAGAATTCCTTAAGGGCAAGACAGGTCTCGCCACCATGCCCGCAGCCACGATAATCTGAGATCGTGGTTCCCTTATATCCGATAAATTTACTTGGACCAAAGAGATCGTCGGACGGCAAATAATACCAATGGTAAAAATACCCGAAACGCCGGAAGGTAATACTGCCTTTGTCTTTATCGAGATGCTTGAATTCCCGAATATTGCC
>QLUI01000192.1 GCA_018725345.1 Bacillota bacterium
GGCGTAGGGCTAAACACTGCGGATAGGATTTCTCTTGCAGGCGCTGGAACGGTGTTCGAACAATCATAGACTGCTACCTCCTTTTGCCTAATCAGCCTTATTTTATACCATTTTGGAGTAGCAGTCATTTGACAGAATAGGTAAAGAGGGAAGGAGCAGCCAGAGCCACCGGCAGATGATTGATCGAACCAAAAAGGTATTTGGCATAAGTGGCGGCATTATCGGAGGTACCACGAGCGGCAATGAATATAAATTCTATTCCGCGGTCCCGTATCCTTCCAGCAACTTCACTGACCCTCCCGGCCTCCGTTTGAAGCAAGTGGCGGATTACCTGGGGTTGTTCCATGATTTCCTGGAGCAAAGGAGACATCGTTCCGGCCATTACTCCTCCTGGCATAAAGTTCATGAAAGAGAGTATCTCTATGAGAAGAGAGAATAGGGTCTGCCCTCCTCTAAAGTCCTAATGCCAGCCGCAACGTATCTTCAATCCCTTGCATATCGGCGGATGGCATGACGCCCAGTTTGCGATAGATCATGGTCTGCTTGATCGTCCGGATGATGCCGGTGGCGACTGAGGGAAAGAGCAATCCTGCTTCCTGCCAGCCAGCAATAACATGGTCACCCACCAACAGCCGGCCCACATTACTAGTGATGGCAGCGATGATTACTTCCTGCCGACCTTGGTGGTAGGTATCAGTGCTCACGACAGCGGCCGGGCGACGATTGACTCCGCTTTCGTCGGCAAAGAGGAAATTCACCAGAACGACGTCACCCCGGCTATAGGCGATCATAGGCTGCGTCTTTCTTGTTGTTCCACAAATCGGCCAACAGTGGGTCGGCCTTGGCATTCAAGGCCAGTAGGCTATCTAGCTCCTCCTGCTCTCCAAGATCCTGCCACAAGCGCTCCTTAATAGCCTCAAGCACATACTGGCTCACCAGAAGATCCTTTTGAGCGGCAGCTACCCGGATGCGCCAGCGTATTTCGGGATCTACGTCAATACTAATTCGCGGCCGTTTGGCGGTAGGGCTCATCTCTCTGGGCACAGAACTCACCTCCCGAACTACAGTACCATATTGGAAATATAGTGTCAATCCAAATTTAGCAATTAGACAAATTGTCACCACACAGACCAGCGAGATCTTAAAGATGTCTCCCCGGCCAGCCCCAAAACCCATCTCCTCAAGCATCTTAAACTACTGTACAAGTCACTGTGAGGGCACGGAAAGCTACACATAACTTCCGCGCCCTCACATCCCTACTTTCAACACGCATAGGCCTCGGTCTCGACGTAGACCAGAGCTCTGGTCGGACAGGCCTCAACACAGGCTGGCACCTCCAGATCGGGACAGAGATCGCACTTGACAGCGATTCGCCGCTCCTTTTGCCAGCCCACCACTCCGTAGGGACAGGCCATCATGCAGTTCCAGCAACCTACGCAGCGCTGGTCTCGTTCCAACACCACCCCGCGCTCGTCGCGATAAATAGCCCCGCTGATGCAGGCTTCCAGGCACGGCGCCGGATCGCAGTGGCGGCACAGCAGTGGTACCTTCTCTCCATTGCCCAGCTCCACGTACAATCGATAGCGGGGCCGCGGTGTTTCAGTGATGGCAGCAAAGAGATTTTTGGAAGCAGAATGTTCCACCGCGCAGGCGAGCTGGCAGGAGTGGCAACCTGTAATCTACCCAGACGTACGAAGATCTCTTTCATATCGCCAACCCCCTTCTTCTCTCCTCGATCGCCCCGACCAGCTTCTCTGCTGCCATTACCGGATCCGTCTCGACGATGAAGTAGCCGCCGAAGAGTGATTTCACGTCTTCAGTGAGCACCTTGGCCACGGCTGGACCACCCAACACCGGCGGCACCACGCCCACGTGGGTGGGGAGACCCGCCGCCACGGCCCAGGTGCCGATAGCAATGGCTTTCTCCGTGGTCGCCTCGGGCGCGCTGGCCACGACCGGGAGTCTGTCCAGATCAACACCCAGTTTGTTGGCCACAGCCACCGCCACATCGGCAGCGCGGGTGTTATCCACGCAGGAGCCCATGTGCAGCACTAGAGGCAACGGCCCACCCAGCCCCGCTGCCTGACCCACGGCCGTCAGTACTGCCTTCAGGCCGTCTCCAGCGTACTCACTGGTCGCATCACCGGTGAGAAGCCCATGGCGAGCGAAGGCCCCGGCCCCGCAACCAGTAGCCAGGAGCAGCACGTTCTTGCTGGCCAGCTCCTTAGCCATGGCGATGAAGCTACTGTCCTGAGGCACCCGTACATTGTTACACCCGGCGAACAGGCATACCCCCTGGACGTTACCGTTGACGATGTTGTCAATCAAGGGTTTCAAGGGATCCTCAGCGTTCACCTGGCTCAAGGCCTCCACGATGGCCTCAGTAGAAAAGCCGGCTACAGCCGTGCTCCGATGAGGCGGAATGTTAACCTTCTTAGGGTCGCGCTGCTTGAATGCCTCGATGCCCTGGCGGATGATCTTCAGCGCCGTCTCCCGCGCCTTCTCCTCACTGAACTCAATGTGAGTGGCGCCGGGGATCTTGGTAATGGGCATGGTGGTGATCAGGCGGGTGTGGTAGCACTCGGCGACCGTGGCCAGCCCGGGCATAATACACTGATATTCCACTACGATGGCATCCAGCGCTCCGGTCAATACAGCCAGCTCCTGCGAGACCGAGTGGGTAGCTGAGGGGATGCCGTGTCGCATGAGCACCTCGTTACCGGTACAACAGATGCCCACGAGATTCACTCCTCCCGGCGCTCCAACGGCCCTGGCTTCCTCGTCCAGTTCATGGGCCACCTGGGCAATGACATCGGACAGCACAGGATTGTGGCCGTGCACAGCGATGTTGACCGCATCGGGCTTGAGCACGCCCAGGTTGGCCTGGGTGACCACTGGTTTGGGAGTGCTGAAGAGAATGTCGGCCAGGTCGGTGGCCATATGCATGCCCGCGAAGTCAGCCAGGGCGCACTTGATCCCGCCCAGGAGCAGGTTGACCGGGTCGGCGTCACACCCATAGGTGGTACGGTGCATGACCTCGGAAATGGCCGAGTCAATGCCTGTGGGCATGACTCCATGTTTGAGAAAAGTCTCCACCCTGCCCTGGGTGACGTTGGTTGCAGCCCAGGCCACCGGTGTCTGCTTTTCCGAAAAGTCAGCCAGGGCTACCTGGGCCACCTCCCTGGCCAGCTCGTCGGCAGCCTTGCCATCGGCCGGGATGCCTAGGCGGGCAGCCACCGCTTTCAGTTTGGCTTCGTCCTTGATGGGATAGTCAGCAGCCTGGCCTTGGGCCGATCTCAAAAGAGTGTGAGCCAGATGTTTGGCGTGACCGGAGTGGGCGGCCGTGCCCGCGGCGATGGCCCGGGCCAGGTTCCGGGCCACGATGGCATCGGCCGTAGCCCCGCAGGCTCCCAATTGGGCCCCCCTCACCCGGCAGGGACCCTGCAGGCAAATGCGGCAGCAGGTGCCCAGTTCGCCAAAGCCACACTGAGGCATCTGGGCAGCAAAGCGGTCCCAAATAGTGGGATAGCCTTCTCGCTCAGCGATCTGCAGGATCGCCTTTGAAGCGAGATCGATCGTTCGTTCCATTATTCTTTCCTCCTTCGTTGGTTGAAAAATACCAATGCTGATGTTCAAGCAGTTCAAACAGTAGGCATCACCTCCTTGGGAAAGCGAAAGTGCCTCACGCTTAGGTCATCAATGATAACAGGAAAAATGTTTATGATCTAACCTTTCAAGATTCGGGCGATGGAGGGCATTGTCATACCTAAAGATTAGATCACCCCCGGCTGTCTGGTAGTGGTAGGCGTACGAGACTTTTTCAACCTGGGTCTCTCTTATCCATATATATTCCCGAAAGTGAAGTGTCACTTTTCACGTTATTGACCCACTTGCTTTTCATCCAAATTGACCACCCCCGGGGCACCGACAATTGCTATTTTACATGGTTCTCACCTCCTCGGCAACAAGCTCTCTTGGCCGGTCAGGGCGCAGTTGAGGCCGGTAACTTTTACCAGTCAGAACCACGTGGTGGGCCTTGTTGATGAGACGGTCAAGTCCTCCTTCAGTTTCTGTAGAATTCTATACTCCCCAGCCCACTCTACATACTCTATATCTCCTTCGAAAAGGTCTTCCGCTGCCATCTCCGATATAAACTTTTCCGAGAAGACCTGGTACTTAGCTTCAAATTTGGCCAGTTTCTTCTGGGTTAGTAACTATTCAGCCTCCATAATAATGGAGGCAAACAAAAGCACCATTGTCAAGGACCCCCGCCTGCCGGAATAAAAGGATTCTTCT
>QLUI01000193.1 GCA_018725345.1 Bacillota bacterium
GCTAATCCGCCTAAAATACGTAAAATGCCTGCCACTAACCACATACCTATAGGGGATCAGCGTTCTGGTAAGTACGCGGTATTTGCCTAGAGCGGAGGGTTTGCTTCCGTAGGAATTGATTCTCTCAAATCCTTCTTTATCTTTGAGTAGCTCTTCGCCAAAATCATCCAGGTAATGGGTTGCACCGAAACCACCATTGACAATATCGGCCTGGAGCTCGGGGCAGGTGTATCCCGTGGGGAGAGAACCATTCCAGACCCGGGTGGCGATAAACTGCATGAATGAGCCGCGTTTGCCAAGGTAGTTGATGTGCGCTGCCAGGCTGATAAGCAGCTGTATCTCTTCGTCCCTTAGCCCGGTGAGATTGAGAGCTAAGAGCAGGTCACCATTGAAAAAACAGAACTCACGGTAAGCGATGGTGGGCGTATAGCTGCCGGCAGGTCCCTCCCTGTCTTCTTGTTTTATTTTTATAAAGGTGTTTTGGACGACGCAGTGTTCCGGCGGGCAAAAACGTATTTCTCTGGCCTTAATTAGTTCGTAGACCTGACTGGCTCTCTTTATCGCTTCATCAAGACTAAAGAAACGAAAGCAGGCATCAATTAAAGCCAGTTTTACAGCATACGGAGTGGGCACCAGCAGTGTCTTACCGCCTTTGCTTGTCGCGTGCGTCATGCGCAAGGAGAAGAGACTTGTCGGCCGGTAGCTGGCCATGAGCCATTTATTATCAACAATAGCTGTCATCCTAATCACTCCAGGGCAGAGATGAGTTGATTATTTTCCCCATCACGCCGCTGAATTCCCCCAGTCCTTTAAAACGAAAAACTTCCAGACCGCTGCTCTCAACAGCAATGGCGTTGAGGTTTTTGGCGATAACTTCCACTTCATCTAAGTAGTTGCTCTTTAAGGCACTTACCGTTGGCGCGGGAAGAGAATTGGACGAGACGGTTACTACCCCGCTGAAATCAAGGATGTGGGGATTCTGGGTGTTTCTATGGGCGCCGGCAGGCTTGACAAAAGTGTACAGGACGCTTTTTAGCAGAGCGCGAAGGCGTTTTTGCCGTTCTTCCCCGTCCAGGTCGTAGTTAAGGGTGATATCGTTGCGACCAACACGGTATAAATCCACGTTTAAGACCACGGCGTACTGTCCGCTGGAGGCGGGCCGGTGGAAAATATTTTGGCCGAGGTTTTGCTCAGAGCCAGAGCCTGAGCCGCGCCCTTCCGGCACATATTTGACATGCATATAGACTTCCGTGCGGGTATTTTCCGGGCGGCCGACTACCCAGCCAAATTCGATGCACGATTTTCTGGCCAGTGATCTGGAGCCGGCCCAGCCTGTAAGCAGGATGCCTTCACAATCGTCAAGGATGCAAGCTTGCAAAACCCTGCTAAGATTATAGGAATCAACTTTGCCGTCCTGCTTGGCTTGATGATAACCGGGGCTTTTTTCCACTTCAGCAGCCAAGCCTTGATCGCGGGCGATGCGATTGGCGTCAAACTGGGCGCAACCGGCACATAGCGGCAAGCCTGCGGCTTTCGCTTCCCGGAAAAGGTGTTCGGCTTGAATGTGCTTGAACATGTCGCCAGAAACCGCATTAACGGTATGTAGCTGGCCTTTTTCGTCGACAATTTCTACCATTCTGGTCATCAGTGTGTTGCCTTCCGCCCCCTCGTTGTTCAGGGCGTGCAGGTTCATCGTCAACAAGCCTGAAATCGCTAAAGAATGAGTTTTCATCTTATTCTCCTCCTTCGTTTTCTTCATCTTGTTCGTCTTGCTCGTTATCGCTGCCGGTCACCGTTTTAGGAACCCTGGCATAGCCGTATGCTAACAACAGCATGCCTACTAATTCTGCCCCTTGTTCGTTAATAAGCCCGATGACTTCATCCAATTCAGAGGTGAGAACTTTATGCTGCTTCCATACCGTTTGACCGGCAGTTTTGACGTTGTTTAAGTCAATATCTTCACTTTCCCAGTTATACTGCTGGACAAAATCGCCCAAGGCGGCTACAAACTCGCTGTCGCCTCCCTTGATTTTCTGCTTCCATTTTTGCGCCAAACCGAAATGTACTTCCCGTATACGCTGTTTTTGCTTCTGCGCGGTTAATGCATAGATTGTGGCGTTGCGAATAGCTTTCGCCATGCTTTGGAACCCTTTGGCGTTAATTATTTTCTGCATGTTGTACCCCTTTCCAAATAAAATATTGAGTGTCCCGGTAGAAATGGTCTTGACCCACTCATCCCTGCCCATGCGCTCCATGACATGCAGCGCAAATTTATGGCAAAACTCCAGAAAATCTTTTTTATCCCCGGTCATCAGCCACTTACGGAAATGCTGCAAAACAGGGATGTCGCTGGAATGATCTTCATTTAATGAACGAAGGCAGCCGGTTATACCGTCCAGCTCTTTTATACCGACAAAAGAGTTAATTAAGTTAAGATAGTCGTTGGCGTCCTCCCGATCTTTGATGGTAAACCAGGACGGCAGCGCCGTAAAGGAATAGTTCATTAGCGCGGCAGCCGTGCCAAGGCTTTGAAAATAAGCTTGGTGTAGTCCGCGAATCACACGGCGCGGGTTTCTTCCGGCCAAAGGGATTTCTTTGCCCATCACGTCGGAACGACGAATCAGGAACTCTGTCAGGCGCAATAACGTTTCAAAGTCAAGGCGTACCCCTCCCCACAAGTTCAGGGCGCGAAGGTCTTTGTGCAGTGCGGTCAAAGCTGACAAGCGAATGTCCGCCGGCTCAATGACAAACACTTTAAAGTCATCGCCGCTGCGGTAAGGCAACATGGCCCGATAAGCGCCACGGAACTTCATCCATTCCGCAAAAGGGTCAATTGTTGCCCCGGAAATGCTGGCCGGAGTCGTTGAATCCGGCTTGGGGCGGTGTACGCCTTTGCCTGAAATTGGGTTAAACACTTGACTGTTTGTTACTTCCGGCGAATCCCCGGCAAAGCGATTTCCATCATTTAGGCTGGCAAATACCCAGGCGGCAGTCCGTCTCCGGTCTTCCTGCAGCCAACGGTAGAGCTGTTTATCGGCCGACCAGCCTTTGCGCATCGAAGCCAGGAAAAGCGCCAGCTGGTATTCCGGCACAGGAGACGGCGGCTCATCCATCCCTTGCTCCATTAGCGACTGGAGCAGTTTTCCCCTCTTCTTGCCGGTAGCTTTGCGAAATTCCCGCAGTTGCGCATTTTTTTCTTTTTCCCTGTCGTAGTCAACTACCCAACCAGGTGGAGCTTTATCGTCCGCTTTTTGATAAATAAATGGATAGCCGGGCCCAATATCAGGACACGTGTCGATATCAGGCGGCTCTTTTCCTTCCAGCACGAAGCTGTCTCCCTGCTCAAGCAGCCTGACATCGCTCCCGGTCAGCTCCTCAAGCAGACTGGCCAACCCTACCGCATGCAGAGTATCGGCATAGGTTAGTGTCCGCTTTGGTACAGCATAGTTCATTTTTTCCCTCCTTCCGCGCTACCCGCCTGGTCGGCGAGGCGCAATTGCCGAACGATGTGAAAATAAAGCGGCAGCCAGCGTCTATCCTCTTCCCTTGTGGCTTTTAAGAGTAAATCAGCAAATTCACCCGCCTCCCCACAAAGAAGTTTGTCCGGCTTATCCCGCAGGCTGGTGAGCTGCGGCAAGCCGGCTAGCTCCAACAAGGCATTTGACTCCTCCTTTGCCGAGGGGAGCAGTGTAAAATCGTTCAGCTTAGCGGCATGACCCGTATGGTGGCGGGCAATAGCGGTGAAAATACAAAAAGCGACATCTTCATTCTCAGGAAAGGTTTTACGCAGGTAGTCATGAACGGCAAAGGCGCCTTCCAAGGCATGCGAGGGACGGGAGGGAAATTTCCGCTGTTTTTCCCCGTCCGTATTCGGGTTAAAATCTGAATGCGCCAGAGCTTTGTCCGGTACTGCCGCGGGAGTCTTATGTTCTTGCCACGCTTTGATCGCCTGCTGCCAACCTATCGATAGTTTCCCGGCATCATGGAAAAGGAGCGCCAACCTTACGGCTTTGTCCACCGCTTCTATTGTAAGGCCAAGGTTTTTGGCCAGCATTTCTGCCGCGCAAAGAGAACGGTTTTTCAGCCCTGTGTACTGCTCTAAAACAAGACGAACATGCGCTAAATAAGTTTCACAGCGATAGTGAAAACGCGCCTGGCTGCCGGCTGTGTTGTATGATATAGGCAGATCGGAACCAGCCTCACCAAGAATCAGCCCTAAGTCGCTAGTATAGCGAGCAAAAGCCGGATTGACGGCCACGAGCCATGCCGAAGGAAGCAGGGCTGGTT
>QLUI01000194.1 GCA_018725345.1 Bacillota bacterium
CCCTTAGTATAGCGGAGCTCGGTCGTCTGCAGGCCGCCGCCGTTCGCCTGCTTGATCGCGCCGGCCATAAATAGAATATGACCTACCCCTCCCCCTCGATGGGCTAAGCATTACCCATAACTTCGGATTTGCCGTTGGGAGGGGGAGGGGAGGTTCCTTTTTGTCGTGGGAGAGGGACGGCCTGAAGGATCGTTTGTTATGCCGAAGGTGCAGACTTGCACAGAGCGTATTCATTCGTCGGGCAGGTGGCGACGATTTACGCGTGGCCTGCCCGCTCTCCCCTTATTGATCGCCGGTCTGGTGATCTTGCCGGTGGCAGTGGTGCTCTGGACATTACTCACCCCCACACCAGCGGTCTGGGAACATCTCTGGGCCACTCTGCTGCCGGAGATAACTCGCAACACCATGGTGCTGCTGATAGGTGTAGGGGCGGGCACTCTGATACTGGGCACCGGATTGGCCTGGCTGACGGTCGCCTATCGCTTTCCCGGTCATGCGGTCTTTGACTGGCTGCTCCTGCTGCCCCTGGCCGTGCCGACTTATATCATGGGCTTTGTCTACATGGCTACCTTCGACTGCGCCGGCCCGGTGCAATCGGCTCTCCGTGGATGGTTCGGCAGTGCTATCTGGTTTCCCGAGATCCGCTCCGGCGGCGGCGCGGTGTTGGTGATGACTCTGGTCCTCTATCCCTATGTCTACCTGCTGGCGCGGGCGGCCTTTCATGAGCAGTCAGGCAACACCTTTGAGGCGGCGCGAGCCATGGGCTACAGCCGGCTGCAGTCGTTCTTTCGCCTTGCCATCCCCCTGGCGCGCCCCTCGATCGCCGCCGGAGTAACCTTGGCGCTGATGGAGGCGCTGACTGATTTTGCTACGGTGCGCTTCTTCAACTTCCCCACCCTCTCTGACGGTATCATCCGCGTCTGGCATGGCATGATGGATTTACGCGCGGCGACGGAACTGGCCGGGGTGTTGGTGCTCTTCGCCCTGGTGGTCATCCTCTTCGAGCGATGGGTCCGGGGACGGGCGCGCTATTCCCAAAAAGGGGGGCGGTCCCCAGGCATAGGGCGGGTGAGATTCTCAGGCTGGGGAGGGTGGGCCGCGGCCGGGGTTTGCGCTCTGGTGCTAGCAGTGGCCTTCGTTCTGCCGGTAGCGCAACTAGCCCTCTGGACAGTCCGCGAGGCCGCCCATATGCCACCAGGAGCCCTGGCCATATACTGGGAATTGGCCGGCAACAGCCTGATTCTATCCGGGTTGGCGACCGCAACTGCTATCGTCTTGGCCGTGGTAGTGGCCAACGGGGTGCATATGGGCGGTGGCCGGCTGGCCCGTTTCACCGCGCGCCTGGCCACGATGGGCTACGCTGTTCCGGGAGCGGTCATCGCCGTCGGGGTACTGGTACCCCTCTCGGCCTTCGACCACGCGCTGAATGACCTCGTCGAGCAGTGGCGCGGCGTGACGATTGGCCTGCTGCTCACCGGCTCAGTGGTCGGGCTGATCTATGCCTATGTGGTGCGGTTCATGGCGGTAGCTTACAACTCCGTCGAGTCGAGCCTCGATAAGATCACCCCCAATATCGCCATGGCCGCCAGATCCTTAGGCGCCTCGCCAAGGAGACTCTTGTGGCGCATCCATCTCCCGTTGATCGCCCCCGGCCTGTTGGCCGGCGCGACCCTGGTCTTTGTGGATGTGATGAAAGAACTGCCCATCACCATGATGCTGCGACCCTTCGGCTATGACACCCTTGCCATCTGGGTCTGGCAGATGGCGGCTGAGTCCCTGTGGGCCGGCGCCGCCCTGCCGGCGCTCACCATTGTGCTAGTGGGCATACTGCCGGTGATATTGTTGATGCGGATAGGCACCCGTAGTGAATCTGAGAGCAGAGGAGGTGCACATGGCCCTCAACTCACATGAAGACCATGCCAATACGATGGAGACTACTACAACCCATGTTACCTTGCGGCAGGTATCCAAGTTTTTTGGTAAAGTAACGGCTGTCCTTGACCTGACCCTTCAAGTAGAAAAGGGAGAGTTTTTCTCACTGCTCGGACCTTCAGGGTGTGGTAAGACAACACTACTCAGACTTATTGCCGGGCTTGATGAGCCTGATACCGGAACTATAGCCATAGGAGAGGATATTGTTGCTGGAGGCAGATGGATTCCGCCTGAAAAAAGAGGGGTTGGTATTGTCTTTCAGGACTATGCCCTGTTTCCTCACATGACAGTCTTTAAGAACATCGCCTTCGGCCTAAGAGGATGTAGTCGGCAGGAGCTCGAACAAAGGGTAAGGGAATCACTGCAGATGGTAGACCTATCGGACATTGCACAGAGGTACCCCCACGAACTCTCCGGCGGACAACAGCAGCGGGTCGCCCTGGCGCGCGCCCTGGCTCCCGGGCCGCAGGTTGTCCTGCTGGATGAGCCCTTCTCCAATCTGGATGCAGACCTGCGGACTCGGATACGGGCCGAGGTCAAGAGCATACTGGCCCGTGCCGGAGCGACCGTCATCTTTATCACCCATGACCAGGAAGAGGCGCTCTTTATGGGAAATCGAGTTGGTGTAATGAACGCCGGGCAACTGGAACAGATTGGCAGACCGGAGGCCATTTTCCACCGGCCGGCTACCCCTTTTGTGGCTCAGTTTGTCGGCACCGCGGATTTTTTCAGCGGGGTGGTTCAGGATAGAAGCGTTGCCACCGAAGTCGGGCTCCTGCCCCTCCGCGATGAGCTGCCTGACGGGACGATGGTGAAGGTGATGGTGCGGCCCGACTTCATAGACATACGACCAGCACCCGATGGAGCTGGGGTGATCGTGGATCGAGTCTTCCATGGGATGCACTATCTGTACAGGGTGAGGTTGCCATCCGGAGCCACGATACAGTGCCTCCAACACCACAACCAGTGCTACCCCCTGAATACACGGGTGGCGATGAAGATCAATGCCGGTCATAGTTTGGTCTATTTTGCAGACGGAGAAGAAAGCCGGGCTGGACAACAAGATAACCCTCACTAACGTTCGGGTAAATACAAAATGAGATTTCTTGATAACTTGTCTTCTCTGTGTCCTCAGCGTGCTCTGCGGTGAAATAAATTATTGATTCCGGCTTGTCTGGGTTAGGGCGAATAAATTCGCCCCCTACTCGTTTTGTATTTTTCAATTTACCATTTGCATTTTGAAATTCCTAAGCCGCGAAGATATCCACCTGGCCGTCGTTGTTGAGATCAGCGGCAGGGTTCCAGTTGAGGGAGTCCGGCACGGAATTAAAGGCGGTGGCCACGGCAGCCGGGTCAGCAGCATCTACTTTGCGATCCCCACTCACATCAGCACCTAGGCTCACAGTTGTAAAAGAGGTTTCCGCCAACCACTCCAACGAGGTACAGTGATTATCCTGATGCCTCATTCTCCGCCAGAGGAATGGAATAATTTACGACACCAGGGCTGCTCTTAAATTGGTTTCACCAGTTCCATTTTAGGCACAAAAACAGTTCTAACTTCACGAATTAAGCTTACTTTGACATGGATAACTCGCTTATTCTCAGCTTGAGATTGCCTGGCTAAATCAAGATTTGCCCTATACAGTTCAGGGTCATACTCAGGAAGGAAAATCAATTCGCTATCCTCAGGGATCCCTTCGCTGAATTCCGGGACGGAGAGTGTTTGCTCCATAAACAATTTAAAGAGGTCATTATTTCGTTTAAACTGTTCCTCTCGATTCATTTTCTCAGCCCCCTTTCATATTGCTCCCTGTGAAGCTCCCAATGCTCAGTTATGACATTAATCGCGTAAGTAAGGGACTCTTTCATATCAAGCCCACGAATATACCTTGTATCTTTACTTCCATCAGGTCGGTTAATGTCCATGTGAGGGCTCCCATGGGCAGTGTCAAATCTGATTATAGCGTACCATTCCCTTTGATCAAAGTTAAGTGGCGCATGGGGGATTCGAACCCCCGATCTCCGCCTTGAGAGGGCGGCGTCCTGAACCGCTAGACGAATGCGCCGTCTGGCTGGGGAACCAGGATTCGAACCTGGCCTTGTGGATCCAGAGTCCACCGTCCTACCGCTAGACGATTCCCCATTTCAATCCGACATTCATTATAACTTAGTTGGTGAGTATTGGCAAGTTGTCAGAGACGCTTGGCCATCGCTCATCGCACTGCTTGCAGTTCGCGGCAATTGGTGGTAGAATGCGGGCAGGGCGAGTCGATTTCAGAAAGAGCAGAGATGATCCTCAG
>QLUI01000195.1 GCA_018725345.1 Bacillota bacterium
CTCTTTCAATCTCAGGCCAAGCGCAATAACGGCCTTTCCCAGTGTGGTGAGGTAGTACTTATATGTGCGTGCGACTTTTTTTATCAGACCATGAATCCGTAATCGCTTGAGAATTCGAGAGATAGCAGCCGGGCTTTTATCGAGGAATTGTTGCAAGGACTGGTTTCGGAATCCAGTGATGTTAAACTCGCCACGGGCGATAACGGTGAAGAGCCTCTGGTCATCTTCATCAAAGAAATTGAACCCTTTGTAGGTGCGATCTTGAGAGAGAATGGTCCGGGAGATGGTGTTCAACTTCTTGATGCCCTGACTGGGGTCGGGAAAGGTGGAGATGAACTCCAAATAACGGTGGTTGGAGGCCTTGAGTAAGCCAGCGAGGGGGAAAAGGCTGTAGATGTTCTTCTTCATCTGAGCAGTTTTTTTGGTCTTTGTTCCATCCCGCTGGACAACCTCACGGTAGTGCTTGAATTGGGAAACATTATTCACTGTGATCTCAATGCGGAGAATGAGACCAAACTTATCATACATCTTGATGGAGAGTGCGCCCATCTGGTGCTTTATTCTCGTTCCGAGAATGCGGGTGTTGAAGTTGTTTCCCATTTCGCCCTGATAGTTCCAGTGTAGTTTCCCTCCCAGGAAGGAGGCAACGTTGTCTGGTTTCACCGAGTGGATGGCACATCTGACAAGAGGTTCATAGAGCAGTTTGAGATCAGATTGTCTCTTGAAGACGATGTCAGTGGCATATTCGGCCTGTATGATGGTCCAGCGGCAGGAAAACCCATATGCCTTGATGACGGGACAATATCGATTAGCAAAGATGTCCAACGCACAATGGAGATCTTCCACCCTGATTTTATCTGAGATCCCCTGGGCCTTTTCAAAGTCGCCGATTTCCAGAAAGGTATTGTCTTTTTGAACATAGGGAATGGAGTGTTTATCAAGTTTGCTGGCCAACAGGTTGTGCCAGTTGAAGTAGAACTGAAGTTCGAAAGGACACTAGGTGGGGACACGGAGAAAACATAATCCTAGTTCCGGATCAATGAAATAGAAGTAATAATGGAGACATTTGCCGCTATCAGGCTTGAGGAAGGTTTTTCCGGTTTTCTTGTCATGCCAGGGTTTGTAACTTGTACAGGTTTCCATCGCCGAGAAGATATGTACCAGGCCAGGATGGGTTCCCCGTTCTTTCACGATATCCTGAATGCGGTCTTCCTTGCGAAAGGCTTTTATTTTCCGAATATATTCTATCTCCAATCCGTTCTCTGCGGCAATCTGTTCTGCATTGTCTCGGATTTCCCCTCTCAGGAGTTGCGCAAAGGAGGGATAATCAAAGATTCTGATTTGGTTTGCATACAGAAAAGATGTCATGCCTTGAGCATAGTTCCAGCCAGGAAGAGTCCCCCGGAGGACAACCCGGTCATAGCAGGAGAGGACACCATGAATTTGGTCTTTATAGCGTTCGGTGATCAACATTAGTCTTCCTCCATTTGAACTGTTTTCATCCATTATACAACGCCCGGGGAGAAAGATACACTATCCAGAATTCAGGAGGTCCACCCCTTACTGACTACTAAGCAGCTGAAAGCTGATGGCTGAACGCTTATGATTCACTTTTTGGTTCTGGCTCGTCCAGGTTAGGGACTAAAATCACCCTTACGGAAACGCTGGCGTCTCGTTCCGCTACATTTTGATGGATGAAATTGTTCGCAAATCTGGTCAAGGCTGAATCCCCTCCCATGTAGAGAAGTTCAGTCTGACCATGTAGAGAAGTTCAGTCTGATCAGCTTGCGAGTAATCCAGAATCTGCCTGATTAACTCTTTGCTCATCTATTCATCACCCCCACTCTTATTTCCCGGAATCTGGCTGGAGCCGTTCCGTGTCCCACATGCATTATCTGCATGGGCTCTCCTTACCAGCGAGATCGCCAGGATGACCAACCATGACCCCCACAATGTAGACCGCTACATCAGGGACTTTGAACGGCCTACTATCGAAATATTGCCACTACCACTTTTTCACTGGTGAAGCTAGCATATCCCTCATCTGAAGCTGAGACCACCCTAAGGGTCTCAAACTCGGGTAAAGGTATCAAAGCCACTATCTTATATTCGCCGGGAAATAGGTTTTTTAAGGGATGAGGATTAATTAGCGCAAAGGGCAGAGGCAAAACAGAGCGTCAATGTGATCCTGGCTCCTTATGTCAAAATCTTAGCCCTTGTAAAACAGCAATAAATAGAGAGGCTGCTGTTAGGTCGGCTGCTGTAGCTGGATACAATTCCCCTTTACCTTGCTGAAGGATTTCATCAAGCTTTCTCAGTTCTTCTGTTCCTTCTTTGGTCTTCAGACCCCCGAGTTGCAATATAAACCTCGCCTTATTGGAAATCCATTTAGCCTTTTCCGTTCCTATTTTAACAGCCTCGCTGACGTCGTCAGTTTCTTTGAGCCCTACCCAACGGGCAATGCAGGAATCGCCAGACTTGAACTTTGAGAGAATGATTAAGAAAGTGTGCACAGTGGCTATGTTAATGTTTTGGTTTTCTTCAAACATCTCCATCAGCGTTGGATAGCCTATTTCAAAAGAGATTCTCATTCCATTAACCCATTCTTGACAAAAATCATCCCAGTCGCAGGCTTTCATCGCATCGTAAAGCGAAATCCCTTTCTCCAATAATTTCCTTTTAGCATCCTTATCATAGACATCAGGTGCAGCACACTCTCCTCTCACATGACCTAATTCCTTTGGTGAGCAAACTATGCCCATGATCTCGTAAACATCTACAGCATCCTGAGGTGTTGTTGATAATGTGATTAGCTTAACATTTTCCCTCAAATCCTTTAAGCTCATTTTCCCCATTTCTGTAAATGTCTTGCCTGCAGCTGCTGCTAGGGGGATGAAAAGCTGCACTGGACCAGAGTGAGTATCCCCAGCACAGTGCCATCGCTTTACACTTTGAAGCGCTTGTTTTATATATCTACCTATGCCTATTTTTGAGACTTCTAGTTTCTTCTCTCCAGCCTCTATACCTCTAAGTGCAGTCTCCCTGACAGCAGGCCCGATAGCCACAGCGCCTGCCAAGAAGTGCTCATAGAGCCCGGCTCGTTCAAGGGGAAGGTCTGCTGTTCTGCTGACGCTCCCCAGCTTTGGTCCCTCGCTTATCTCTATTAAGGATGATAACTGAGCCGAAAGCATTACATAATCTGCTATTTCTCCCTTTGATTTTGGTTCGAAAGCCATGCTGCTTTTTGCCTCCTTTATTTAAGTAGAGACTATCAAATCCTCCTTGACTAGCAAGATTAATCCAGTTCAAATCCGTCGATAGCTTCTCCAGTCTATCACTACATTGCCTCTAGCTCCCAGGTTGCTTGTATATCTTTGGGCCGACAATGATTCCAACCTTGGATAGTCCTACTATCAGAGGGACACCGATGATGGCTGCCCCAAGGGCGAACAATAATCGCTCCACTGGGGCAATGGGAAGGACAACTAGGAAAACCTCTTTGGGCAAGGCGAACATATGCAAGGCTAACAGGCTACCTAGCGAGTGGTCAACCATGATGCCTGTTAAAGCTGTGACGAACACGCCAGCGAACATCTTGGTCTTGGTTTCCGACGTTAGCCAGTTACTTCCCCAGAGCCATCCCACAGCAATGGCCAGGCTGCCTAACAGTCCAATAAATGGGAAGAACCAAGCTGCCCTGCCAAGGGGGAAAAGATACCAGATCGAGGCCAAGGCCAGGATTGCTGCCAGTGGCCAGATCCATCTCCTCTGCATGGCTAAGCCGGCCCCCATGGCTCCGATGGTGGGGATGATGAAAGTAAGAAGGCCAAATACAGCTGTATGAGGGGCTATCAGTTGGCCGATGAACGCCCCAGCGGCTACACTGATACCCCCTGCCCAAGGCCCAAAAAAGATACCAGCCAGCGGCATGAGGGCTGAACTGAGGGAGAAGTGGCCACCAATGCCAATTACCGGCGTCGCAGGCAGAAGGGCTGCCGCAGCATACAATGCTGCCCATGTGGAGAGGACAGCAGGATGGGTGAAAATAAGCTTTCTCCTCTTCATAATACACTCCTTTCTTTAGTTTGGGTATTCTTTTCTAGCCCATATTCCGCACCCCTGGCAAAAAAGCCTTGAATTCTTGCAAGAAGCCTGAGTTCCAAAGTGTAGAGTAGGGAACAGGCGAACAGAGGTCACCTGTTTTTC
>QLUI01000196.1 GCA_018725345.1 Bacillota bacterium
CCAATCGCCCTAACTGTCATTTGAGAAGATAAATTAAACTTTTCCCTAACTTCATAATAACAAAGTTTTTGAATAGCAATCTTCCCTAATAATTTAGCATCAAAAGCAACTTTGCTAATGTAGTTGCAAGCTAAGTTAAATTGTTTCATTGTTTTAATTAGTTTTTCAAACTGCTCTTCGGTTGGTACAAGTTTTATTTTTAAAGTGCAGAGCAAGTTCACCACCACCTTTCACTTTAAATTGTAGGGAAAATATTAAAGAAAGGAACGACGGAGCCGCACTTCCTCCCCATGCGTGAACGCAGGGGCTTCCGCGCTACGTCATGGTGAATATTATTCTGATAAAGAATTTTTCTACTGTTTGTGTCCATCAAGAGTTGTGCCTTAGAAGCAAAATTAAAATCCTGGGCAATAGTATGTGACGCTGCAAATAATACAATCAGATAGGTTAGAACGAACATCAAAAGCATTTTCTTTCGCATCATTTTTCCTCCCTTTTGAGGTTGAATATCTCTTAATATCTTACGGCAACAAAAAAATATACCGCCCGCAGGCGGCAACTTACTTTTTACATTTTAGTCATTATCCAACGCGTCCAAGCAGGAGTGGGCAGCTTTCTTTTGGTGCTTCTCCAATCAAATAGGCAGCGGCTAATTTTTCCTGGGCAATGGCAAGCCTATCTGCGGAGCTGGTGAAAAGTTCAGCCAAGATGTCGCCCTTTTGCAGTGAATCACCTATTTTCTTGTGCAGATAAATGCCTGCTGTCAAATCTATTGCATCACCTTTTTTTTCGCGGCCGGCACCAAGGAGCATCGCGGCAATCCCCACTGCTCTGGCATCAAGACCTGCCACCGTCCCTTTTTGAGTGCTGCGAAGCACAGCTGTGTATGCTGGAGAACCCAACTTTTGCGGCTCCTCCAATACGGAGGGGTTCCCACCTTGGGCTGCCACAAGACGACGAAACATCGCAAGCGCGGAACCGTTTCTCAAAGAAGCGGCCAACTTTTCCCTGGCTTTGGTCAATTCTTTTGCCAACCCGCAAACAACTAGCAGTTCTGCGCCAAGTTCGATCGTCAGCATCGTCAAATCACTGGGCCCTTCACCTTTTAGCGTAGCAATAGCTTCCAGCACTTCCAGATGATTACCGACCGCAAAGCCTAACGGTTGATCCATGGCGGTAATGAGCGCCACCGTTTTTCTGCCTAAAGCATGGCCGATCGCAACCATTTCCTCTGCCAGCCTGCGCGCTAGCTGCTCATCGCGCATAAAAGCACCGCTACCTGCTTTCACATCTAGCACAATGTACTGTGCTCCGGCAGCTATTTTCTTACTCATCACTGAAGAAGCAATTAACGGAATGCAATCCACAGTAGCGGTAACGTCGCGCAAAGCATAAAGCATACCGTCTGCAGGCGTCATTTCTGCTGACTGACCGGTGATAGCAAATCCCAGACTTCGCACCTGCTCAAAAAACTGGGAGCGGGAGAGCTCTGTACGGAAGCCTGGGATACAAGAAAGCTTATCTATCGTTCCGCCCGTGAAGCCAAGACCACGTCCCGACATTTTTGCCACAGTGACGCCACAGGCTGCCAGCAACGGTAATAAAATCAAAGTCGTTTTATCGCCAACACCGCCGGTAGAGTGCTTGTCAGCAACCGGCCTGTTAAGAAATGAAAAATCTAAGGTTTCCCCGGAATTAACCATTGCCTTTGTTAAAGCCGCCGTTTCCCCGCTATCCATCCCTTGAAAATAGATGGCCATTAAAAAAGCGGCCGCCTGGTAATCAGGAATAACGCCGTCATGGTAGTTTTTGATAAAGTAATTGATTTCCTCAGGCGCAAGAATTTCCCCGTCCCGCTTTTTCTGGATAATAGCCAGCACGTTCACCGGTCAAGCAACCCCAGTTCGGCAGTAAATTTTGTGCCAACCGCAAGCGGCGGCAGTCCTAGCAGCGCAGCTACTGTGGCGCCCAAGTCGGCAAAAGTCTGACGGATTCCCAGACTTCTCGGACGTACTTTTGGACCATAGACCAGTAACGGCACATATTCCCGCGTATGGTCGGTATGCGGAAAAACAGGATCGCAGCCATGGTCTGATACGATAAAAAGAACATCGCTCTCCTCCAATTTAGCTAAAACATTTTTAAGCAGATGATCAAACTGTTCCAGAGCACGGGCATACCCGGCAGCATCATTTCTGTGACCATAAAGCATATCAAAGTCCACCAGATTAGCAAAAATAAGCCCTTGCGGGAATCGGCTCATGACTTCCAAGACCTTTTCTATACCCTCGTCATTGCTTTTAGTGTGGTAGGAAACAGTAATGCCGCGCCCTGCAAAGATATCGTCAATTTTGCCTATCCCGACTACTGGAGAACCGTTAGCAACCAAAATGTCAAGGAGCGTCGGTTGTGGCGGGAGCAAAGCATAATCTTTACGGTTTGAGGTGCGCCTGAAATCTCCCGGCCGGCCTGTAAACGGACGGGCAATTACGCGACCAACAGCATATTCCGCGCGAAGCAGGCTTCGTGCTGCCGCAGACCATTCATAAAGGAGCTCAAGCGGGACAATTTCTTCATGAGCCGCAATCTGAAACACGCTGTCAGCCGAAGTATAGATAATAGGGTAGCCTGTACTAAGATGCTCTTCTCCCAAAAGCTGAATAATTTCTGTGCCGGATGCTTTCAGGTTGCCCAACACTTTACGGCCGATGACAGCCTCAAACGCTTCAATCACCTCAGGGGGAAATCCATCCTCGAAGACCGGAAACGGCTTGTCCAAAATAATTCCTGTCATTTCCCAGTGTCCGGTGGTGGTATCTTTCCCTTTGGAAAGCTCGGCCATTTTCCCGTAGGCAGCAACGGGCTGGGCACTACATGGCACACCTGAGACATCTGTCAGGCAGCCAAGCCCAAAAGATTCCAGTATAGGAACACGCAGCTCTCCCACCGCTCTAGCTATATTAGCCAACGTATTGCTGCCGGCATCACCATAAAATGAGGCGTCGGGAAGCTCCCCCACGCCTAGACCGTCAAGCACAATAATTATAACCCTGCTAATCTTCACGTCTGCCTCCTTGCCTCTTTAGGCGCGCGGATGCGCTTTTTCATAGACATCGCGCAGTTTTCTTCTTGTCACTTGCGTATAAATCTGCGTGGTGGAAATGTCTGCATGCCCCAACATCTCCTGAACAGAACGCAGATCAGCGCCATTCTCCAACAGGTGGGTTGCAAACGAGTGACGCATAGTATGCGGCGTAATATCTTTACTGATTCCGGCAGTGCGGGCATACTGCTTTAAAATTTTCCAAAACCCCTGCCTTGTCAACCTTTTTCCGTGCTGATTCACAAACAGCGCATCTTCACCCTTTTGGCGCACAAGTTTCGGCCGCCCCTTTGTCAAGTAACGATCCAGATTGCGGGCAGCTACCGAACCGAGAGGAATAATCCGTTCCTTTGAGCCCTTGCCCAGACAGCGGATGAAGCCTGCTTCCAAATTAATATCGCCGGTGTCAAGGGAAATCAGTTCTGATACCCGGATACCGGTAGCATAAATAACTTCAAGCATAGCCTTATCCCTGACACCTGTTACATGCAGCTGATCAGGCTGGTCCAACAATAAATCCATTTCCTGCAAGGAAAGAACCCTGGGAAGTTTCTTAGCTATTTTAGGAGACTCCAGGTCTGATGCCGGATTTTCAACGATCATTTTTTCTTGAAAAAGATAGTTATAAAACGAACGAATAGAAGACAAATTGCGAGAAAGAGTGGTGGTGGCTCTACCGCTCTGTTTCAGACTCAACAGATAGCCAACAATATTACTGCGTGAACTGTCTTCCATTGCCGTTATGCCGGATTGCTGCAAATAATTTAAGTATCCGGATAGATCGCGCCTGTAAGACTCCAGCGTATTTTTTGCCAAACCTTTTTCAACAGAAATGTAGTAGATATAGTCCTTCAGCGTCCTATCCATGCAAGCTCTCCTTTTTTTTCATTGCATAGGAAATTATCTCTTTCAGGGAAGCTACGATCCTATGCGAGGGGAATGTTTTGGGGGATTCCCCCTGATTTTTGCGGGGTGCAGAAGGACCGTCAGGTCAACGCGATGTAGTGGCAATCCCTAGCGGACAAGAAAAACGCGTCTTATGTTAAAAACCGCAAAGCGTTTTTCTTGTTGCATAGGAATTATATCCT
>QLUI01000197.1 GCA_018725345.1 Bacillota bacterium
CTCCCCCTTGACTCTCGACTCTCGACTCGGCACGCCGAAACACCTCATCGTAGACCTTCTTGCGCTTGCCCATATCCGAGGCCACTTTTTCATCGAAGACGTCCTCACCCTTGAGCACTTCCAGTCTGACAAGATCGCTTCGGACGATGGGGTAGCCCTTGATCCTCGATACCTCCTCAGCCGTCTCGGTCTTCCAGCTACCGGGAAGGCCACAGGTGATGAGCAAGCTTCCGGGCCCTAGTTCAGCTTCTATAAATCTGGCAAATGGCTCCTGCAATTGATAGCCTCCGTATCATTATCCGCACGGTAGCATTAACCCCGCTGTCATACCACTTGAAAGGATTGTCCCACTGGTCGAAAAGTTGCTGTTTCTTTACGCTCCAGTTTTGCCCTGATGCTCCCGAATTGCCTGACAGTTTCTTGGGATTTGTTCGCTGGTTCTACCAACTCCGCGACAGGCGCAAGACTCGATACGGGTGGGTGGCTAACCCTTTCCCGATGGGGACTTCCACCCCATAAGACACGCCAAGCTTTCCTTGGCGCGACAACGACCAAGTTCGCCGGCGCAAATGGAGCGCAGTGGAATTTGAGTCCGAGTGGAGCGCCTTGTTAGTCCTTGTATCTCTGTTTGATATACTCTTGCGTCTGACTGGCACTTATTTCTGTCGTGGAAGGGCCAGTGCGGATATAAAAGTGCTCTATGGTTCCATCTTTTACAAATACCGGCATCTTGGCTTTGGAACATTCTATCACCATAACCCTGCAACCATCATAATCCTCAAAGCGCGCATGTATAAACTGCATCATGGACGGACCAATGCGCTCCCTTATTAGGTTTACAAGATGAAGGTTCATCTTGTCTTCATTTTCAAAACCGTCAGCATCAATACCCAGAGGGGTGCGGTCATCGGCAACACCGATTGTCAGAATGCCACCATTTGAATTGAGAAATCCCGCTATGGTTTTCAGTGCTGCCATTTCAATTCTTGGATCTTTGCTGCCGGTATGCAGGTTCACCCGTAAAGTAGATTTAAATTCAATTTCGCTTGATTCACCGCCGGCGATGATATCGCTTAAGGAAATTGGCAGATCTGGAGCTGCCTCGGCCTGTTCAGCCGCAAGTGTTCGATAACCTTCCTGAATGACCCGCGCAATCAGTTCTCGTCGTTGTTCCAAGAACTCCCGGTAATTCACCTGTTCCCAACTTTCAGGCAGCGCGTGCCAATGGTACATACGCACCAGTTCGTTTTTGCTGAAGCGTGATGCTATCCCCGGCAGATACTTGGTTGGAGACTGATCCATAATCTTCATGTTATCGCCCCACTCGACGAGTGCATAGTTGGCGATCTGATTTGTTTCTCGCAAATCCGTAATGCCGAGCGTTTTGAGATAGCCCTTGGGGAAAAGGTGATGCCGCTCCACCGCCCCACGAATCCCTTGTGATACCGGATCCAGCAACTCCGCAACCTTCAATCCGGAAAACAGAGCGCGGGCGTCAAGCAATACCAAGGCAGCGTTGTAGGCAAACAACGAAGGACTGCGAGGCGATGATGTTGCCAGATCACTAGGCAGAGTGATTTCCCAGTAATCCTCCGTCAGTGCCAGATCGCAAGCTCTCTCTAATATGTTCACAAACCCGTCTGCATCCTTCACTTCACGAAAACGTGCCAGATCGAACTCCATTGCAGACTCCGGAGAGCCGGTAAAGCGTCCCGTAAGGCCGGACATGAAAAACCACCGCGCAATGACCTTTCGCAAGCGAAATTCCTCGACGCCGTACTCTGTCCGCCCCATAAGATACAGGATGTAAGAGAAGAGCAGGTTGTTCTGGGAACTGATCATACTGCCGCTACGGAAACCCGCCAACCGAATACAATTCATGAAGTCATGCCAATACTGGAGATTGACCACAAGTTCCTGAGCTTTTTTGAGCACCTCGAACTGCTTCACTCGTCGCTCGTCACTGAATTGTTCCGTGTCCAGATCTTTTCCGCGTAACAGGGAATAGACATATTTGAGCCGCGCACGCTTGAATCCAAGTCCTACGCTGACTCGCAGCAGTTGATCGGGATCAGGTTGAATGAAATAATTGAACGATGATGTTTTCCCTGCTGATGGTTTTCGAGCTTGTCGGCAGAACCGCTCAAGCTGGGCTCTACCGTCATCCCAGAAGACCGACATCAGTGTCAGAATAAAGTCAGCCTGGTTGAGTGGTGTACCTTTACTGTTGATACGCACAAAAACATCAGCCACATCCTCTTCGCTGATATTTTCCGAAAGCTCCAGTGCAGTAAAAGGAAAACTCAAGAGTGATTGGAGTTTAGAGATTGCCTTCTTTATCTGCTTTTCCTCACCGCTGCTGATCTCGTGTGAACCTCTCAATTCAGAAAGATAGCAGTCAACGATCTCAAAAAGGTCTGTTTCGTTGCTCCACAATATGGAGATGTCGGGGATGTATGACTTATCTCTACGAATGGCAGCATCAGCGACTTCAAATTTCTCCAAAAGCGGATTGAATGCAACATGAATCAATTCGTTGCCATAGTTTTCGCGGACGACCGGAATCCTTTTCACAACCGCATATAGAGACGTTAACCGTTGTTGGCCGTCCACGATCAACAGGCGCGCGGGTTTTTGTTTGGTATCCGTGCCGATAACGCGAGCATCATCGGAGAATCCGTTTTGCCAGAACAGCAAGTAACCAACCGGATAGCCTTTATACATTGAGTCGAACAAATCCCGCACCTTGGTATTTTTCCACACAAACGGGCGCTGAATGTCAGGCAGGCCGACCTCACCCAGCTCGATATACTTGACCAAGGAATTCAGATCGTAATTCACTTGCTTAAATACGATTTCGCTCATGGTCTTCCGTTAGGGTTAACGCTTTGGGTCAGTGGCGGCGCGGAGCTCCGTCCACTGCACCCAGTTGTTGGGCAGCCATATTTATGAATCTTGGTTATCATTTCCAACCAGAAAACGCTCACCGAATTCATCCAGACCCAATAATCCATTCAGCCCAACTGTACTTGGCCAATTTTGTTGCTCTGTAGTAGTTGGCCAAATTCGAACAACAATATCATCCCATTGGCCTTTATTCAGAACGGTTGTTACATTAGTTTCTAAAGGCACTACTGCTGATAAGCGACTACTTACAACCTGTAAAGCTAATGAAGCAAATACCATAGTCGTTGCATATGTGTTGCACTCTCCACTTCCATTCGAAAGCGGTCCTCGCAAATCTTCTGCTATAGTGTAAGCCCCCGGGTGATTCACACATTTTGCTATCCATACCGAAGTCCGTGGAGGTATAACGTTGGCTATGCGCAGCTGATGTCGTTTACCATCTATATAGAATCGAGGACGCTCCTGATAGAAATTCTCATACACCATTGCATTCTTGACAGCCCAAATGGATAGAACAGATTGTGCATCGGAAGTAATGGACTGCAATTTACCCTCAATTAATCCTAATACAATCGGCTTAACACGATTTTCAAGTTTACTCATCCACCCATTGTTGCATGACTTACAGACGCACCGGATTTTCAGATTAGGCGTACTGGAATTCCAGGCACTTAGAGAACTTCCACCTCGTTCGGCCTCGATAGAACCGTTAGACGGGAGGTATCTCATTAGCCAAAGAGGCCAAGCATCCTCCCTGGAAGATGCTTGCTCATGGCAAAAGATACATTCTCGCAAAACTACCTCCGCCAATGAAATCTATTATGCCTGTCTAACCATTGATTGACAAGCAATTTGCCTTGATATAATGATATTGAACACCTTTTCAAGCATATTTCTTCTTGTTGGTTATTTCTATTCTCATCATATGATTATGATAGGTTATTGCACTATGTTTTGCAAGATACCAGAAACAGCTTGGATAAGGTTTATCAGTGGGATAGTGCTGGATGATTTCGCCATGAAGAACGGAGAAGTAGACCTCATCAAACAATAGATTGTCCGCTTGAGTCTCCTCCTCACTCGCCCCTCAATGCATACGACTCCGCCAGATCGAAGTACCTCCTGGCGATGCCCAGAACCCGGCCCCTTTCCTCGCCCGAGATATGCGGGTCGTCGAGCTTAAAGCTTTCCACCTTTCCCCTCACATAGGCCCGATAACAGCGGTAGAAGTTGAGAAGCTGCTGCAGAT
>QLUI01000198.1 GCA_018725345.1 Bacillota bacterium
GGTCAAGAGCCATCTTTTGGGGTGGCTCTTTGACCGGAAGCATGGCTCAATTTTTCCGGAGGCGTGGGTCACTGGTCGCCGGAATCGCGGCTTTATGACGCCATAATATGCACTCGGAGATGAATAGAGTTATAGCTCTGAGTATCGCTGAGTTAATTACAAGAGCTATCGTTGGCAAGCTGCTATTTTTGTTCCAGTTCAATCGTCCTGTGACAGATGCGCCGTATTAGTTCCGCGTCGTGACTTGTTACCAGCACACCGAGCTGACGCTCGCGGGCTAGCTCAAGCACTACGTGCCAGATTTGAGCCTGCGTGACGGCATCAAGCATGGTGGTCATTTCATCGGCAATGAGATAGCGTGTCCGTAAGCCAAGTGCCCGTGCTAGGCAAAACCGTTGCAGTTCGCCAGCGGACAGTTCGTTTGGCCAACGGTTGAGCCACTCTTGTTTTATGCTAAGCGCAACAAGCAATGATTCGTCCAGGATTTGACCCTCGTGTAGTGTATCACGCATGCGCCAGCGAGGGTTTACTGCTTGTTCGGGGTGTTGTGGAACAAGTTGCACGGGGCAATAGCCAGTCGCCGTCAGAGGCTGACCGTCAAGACTAACACTGCCGGATGCGGGACGCTGGTAGCCTGCTAAAAGGCGAGCCAGCGTAGTTTTGCCGCAGCCAGAATGTCCGGCGAGTCCGACCACTTCCCCTGGGTGGATGACCATATGCACATCCTGCAAGATCCAAGGCCCGGATTTGTAGCGGAAGCTGATGTTTCGAGCTTCAAGCGGCATGGAAACACCTGACTGTTCCGCCACGCAAATGACGTGGCTCAGGCTGTGCCGCTTTGCATTCATGTGAGGACAGCTGGCAACGTGGCTCAAACAAGCAGCCGGGCGGCAAGGCATCGGGGTAAGGCTGGGAGCCTTGCAGGGGTATGAAATTATTTTGCGGCAGAGCTTGCCACAAAGCTTTACTGTAAGGGTGTCGCAACAATTCAGCTTCGCCGCTGAAGTCGGACGCCAGGGCGATTTCAATGGTAGTGCCGGCATAAAAAACTGCAATACGGTTAGCAATTTCAAGAGCTGCGGCAATATCATGGGTGATAAGCAGCACAGCGTCTCCTTCATCGGCCAATTCCCGCAGGTGAGCCAGAGTTTCTTTGACTACGGTGGGGTGGAGCCCCGGTGTCGGCTCGTCAGCGATGACGAGTCGTGCGTTGGTTGCGGCTGCGATAGAGACAAGTACGCGTCGTGCCATGCCTCCGGACAGCTGAAAAGGGAACAGGCGCTCTGTTCCGGCTGCCAGGTGATAGCGGGCGAAGATTTCCCGCTGTATCGCAGAGCTATTGCCGTTACGCATGCTTGGACGCACCTGCTCTCCCACCCGCATGAGTGGGTCAAGGAAGCTAATTGACTGTGGTACAAGCGCTATTTCACGCCCTCGCAGTGATGCTTGGCTTTCCGGGGTTAGGTTTTCTCCAGCGTAACGCATCTTGCCGGATATCATGGCGTTGCTGGGCAGAATGCCGAGGATGGCGTGGGCGAGCAGACTTTTGCCGGAGCCGCTGGAACCAAGCACGGCGATGACCTCGCCCGCCCTAACATCAATACTGAGGTTTGAAATCGCCTGTAAACTCTTTTGCCGTAAGCCCTCCATGTACTGTGTAAAAGATATGGACAGGTTACACACTTCCAATAAGGGCATGATAGAAGTCTGTGTCTCGGTCATTTTTTTGCTCCTTTGCCTTATAATTTTACCGAATCACTCGTGAGCGGTGCGAGGGTCAAGAAGTAGCCGGATGTTTTCGCCAAGGATATCAAAAACACGCACCATGACGAGTAGAGCAAGCCCTGGGAAAAAGGCCAGCCACCAGCTTCCTGCAGACAGGTGGCGCATAGCTTCGGACAAGATGACGCCAATAGCGGGTCGGTGGGGGGACAGGCCAAACCCAAGAAAAGTAATGGCGGCTTCGTGCAGGATGGCGTGGGGGAAGAGCAGCACAAATCCTACGAGTAACTGTGGCTTCAAATGTGGCAGAAGATGGCGGGTGGCCACCCACCAGCGTGAACGGCCTAAGCGGCGTGAAATCTGGACAAAGTCGGCAGAGCGTAGTTGTAGTACTTCGGCGCGTAGTAGGCGTGTCAGAGCCGGCCAGTGCGTAAGTGACACCCCGGCGATTACCCCTGTCGTTCCTCCCCCAAACACAAAGGCGATCAGGATTAACAACACAAGATGCGGTACAGCAAGAAAAAGATCAACCAGCCAAGTAATAACGATATCGGCGTGCCTACCCGCGAGAGCTGAAGTAAGACCTAGCACGAGTGCGATAAGCGCGCTGGCTGTAGCAGCGGCAAGCCCAATGCCAAAACTTAAAGTAAGCCCTTTTAAGGTGCGCACTAGCATATCTCTTCCAAGCCAGTCGGTACCAAACGGGTGTTCCAGGGATGGCAGTAAGGTTCTTTGTGTCAGATTGGTAGACAGTCCCGCATCGCTGGTCAGCAGTCCTCCGCTTAGCAGTCCGAGCAAAAATATAACCGATAAACTGATAACAATTAAAGTGCTCTGCCGACGGTTTAAGCGGGTAAGGCGGTGGGGATGTGACAGGGCGTCAAAGTTTTTCAAAGGAATTTCCTTTCAGTCTGAGACGTGGGTCAATCAGATTGCAGAGCAATTCTGCAGCAAGATTACCGGTGAAGACGAACAAAGCGCTGAAGATAATTATTCCCAGCAAAAGTGGTACGTCACCCCGCAGGCCAGCCTGTACAGCCGCTTGCCCGAGGCCGGGGTAGGAAAAGACCTGTTCAGCCAACACTGAACCACCAAACAACTCGCTCAAAGAGGCAAATTTCAGGGTAATGACGGGCAAAGCAATGTTGCGCAGGCCATGCCGCCAGAAGAGCCTTAGGCCGCTTTCCCCTTTAGCCCTCGCAAACAGCACATAATTGCTCGCCAGCACATCTACCAGTTTTTGCCTGGTATGCAGCGCTACACTGGCTACACCAATGATACTGAGTGTCAGGGCAGGCAAGATCAGGTGGTTCAGGCGGTCGGCGAGTGTGACTTCGTGGGCGAGCACTCCTGCCGGTACGCCCAAACCGACCGGGAACCAGCCCAGCCAGACGGCAAAAACCATCAGCATCAGAAGCCCCAGCCAAAAGGAGGGGGTAGATGCCAGCATGAGGCAGAACCACTTGATCAGCCGATCCGTCCAGGTGCCCTGCCGCATGCCTGCGATAACGCCAAGTGCAAAGCCAAATACGCCGGAGAAAATCCAGGCAGTAAGCATCAGTGCCAGTGAAGCCAAGAACCGTTCGCTGATGACCTCCAGCACTGGGCGGCGAAAAATCATCGATATGCCCAGATCACCGCGCAGAACGGCGAGGCTCCAGCGCGTAAAGCGTTCTAACGGTGGCCTGTCCAGCCCCCAGTGCTCAGCAATCCTAGCCCACTGCTCCGGACCAACTTTCAGCATATCGGCTCCGACATACGCCCGCACCGGGTCAATGGGCGAATAGCTAAGCAACAGGAAGGAAAGTGCAGTGACGGCTACCAGCAATGTCAACAGCCTTAAAGTTTTACCAGCCAAAAAAAGCAACATGTTTATTCCTTCCAGCGCCACTCGGTAATATTGGCGGTAACCGGCCAGCCGTGACCATGTGGCTGCACTCGCTGGTGCCCAATGTCTAGGCCTTCTCGGACAAAGTACAGGTGGTCCAGATTGACAAGCCAAGCCCAGGGGGCATCTCCCTTAGCGCTCAGGCCCGTCTGTCCGTCCCACTGAGCTTTTTGCCAGTAAACATGAGACTGTTCCTCGGTTGTAGCGGCCAGCGCTTTGGCCATATATTCATCAACTGTTGGGTTGCTGTAAAAGCCGGTATTAAACCACCCGATGCCGCGTGTTTCGCTGCTGTATAGATTATACATTTCCAACGGATCGTGACTACCCCAGCCAAAAAGTACGGCGTTGGCGTGCATCATAATTTTTATTGTGTCCCAGCTTTTTCCTTCCACGCTTACTTGAATGCCGAGTGGTCGGAGTTGGTCGGCTACGGCCATGGCCAAGCCTTTGCGCGTCAAGTCGGCAGCAGGATAAACGAGAGTAAACTGGGCCTGCAAAGTGTCTTTTTCCAAGAGTCCATCGC
>QLUI01000199.1 GCA_018725345.1 Bacillota bacterium
CTGACGCATGACTTTTAAAGTGCAGACATAGCAAGGCTTGTAGGGTCTGAAACGAAATATATTTTCGCAATATTTTCCTGTGAAAGTGTCGTAAGATAACAGGGTGTGAGCATTTTTCATGCGTCAGTCCTGAAGTTGCGGAAGAACTGTTGCGAGTGGTGGTATTTGCTGTTATAATGTTTAGCATATGTGAATATCTGTCCATGTGCAGTAGACGGGAGTTTTCATGAAAGAAAGGCAGGACAACTTGTATCTTGTACGGGAACATGTGTTGCCGCTTGTGCTGAAGAAAACGGCGGAAGCCAAGGAGATGTTGAAAAAAGGAAAGGTAAAGACGGTCCACGAGGCAGTGCAGGCGGTGGGCATCAGCCGTGGGTCGTTTTATAAGTACCGCGATTATATTTTCCCGTTCTATGAGGTAAGTCGCGGCAAGATCCTGACCATTTCACTGATTCTTGAACATACCGCCGGTGTTCTTTCGGAAGTGTTGACTGCTATTGCTTTGTCACACGGAAATGTGCTGACCATTAATCAGGGAATTCCTTTGCAAGGGGTGGCCAATGCCTCCATTTCCTTTGAAACGGAAAGAATGACAGATGATGTAGATGCTCTGCTGGGAAAATTGTCGGCCATTCCTGGTGTTTGGAAATTGGAGTTGATTGGGCAGAGCTAGCGAAGGATTTGAGACAGGAGTGATGCAGGTGCAAAAAGATGTGTTGCGAATCGGGTTTCTTGGTTTGGGAACGGTGGGTACGGGCGCAATGAAAATCCTGGAGAAAAACGAGGTAGAAATCAGCCGAAAGCTGGGTGTCCGCCTGGAGGTGAGGCGGGTCGCCGTCCGAAACCTTGACAAGCTGCGGGATACTAACCTTGCTCCGGAGATTTTTACTGACAATTTGGATCATGTGGTTAACGACCCGGAAATAGATATTGTGGTGGAAGTGATGGGCGGCGTGGACAGCGCCCGCAAAGCCATTGCTCGGGCGCTAGAGAACGGTAAATTTGTAGTTACTGCTAACAAAGATTTGCTGGCTCAGTTCGGGGTGGAATTGCTGGCTATCGCTAAAAACCAAGGCAAGAATATTTTTTACGAGGCGAGTGTGGGCGGAGGTATTCCGCTGATTCGGCCGCTGAAACATTGCCTGGTTGCAAACCGGATTGAAAAGGTCATGGGAATTATTAACGGAACAACGAACTATATTCTTACCAAAATGTCTTGCGAGGGTCGAGAGTTTGAGGAGGCGCTGGCGGAAGCGCAGGCGAAAGGTTTTGCTGAGGCTGATCCCGCCTCTGATGTGGAAGGAAGGGATGCTTCTTATAAGCTGGCCATTTTAGCATCCTTAGCGTTTTCCAGTAAAATTGACCTGGATGACATTTATGTTGAAGGGATTACAGGTGTTAAACTGCGGGATATCTGCTATGCTCAGGAATTGGGCTATACAGTTAAACTGCTGGCCATGGGCGAGGAAACTGACGGCAGGTTAAAACTGCGAGTTCATCCCACATTAATTCCGACGCTCCATCCTTTGGCTGCGGTGGCCAATGAGTTTAATGCGATTTTCCTGGTAGGCGATGCGGTCGGTGAAGTGATGTTCTACGGCCGTGGCGCAGGCTCCCTGCCCACCGGTTCTGCTATTTGTGCTGATATTATTGACGCGGCCCGCTGCATAAAAAATGAGGTGGAAAACGGGATAGTGGAAGCCACCTTCGGCAAAAAAGCTGTGGTGCCGATGGAAGAGCAGCAGTCACGCTTTTATTTGCGCCTGAAAGCAAAAGATGAGCCCGGAGTTTTTGCCAAGCTGGCCACAGCTTTTGGGGAAGCAGAAGTGAGTCTTGACATGATTATGCAGAAGCGTAGTGAGGCCGGAACGGCCGAAATTGTGCTGGTGACTCATGATGTCAGCGAGGGGGACTTCGCAAAAGCCATGCGGACGCTGCAGGAAGTGCCGGCTATTTACAGTATAAACAGCATTTTGCGCGTTGTGGAGTAGCGCTTGCGCCAGCCAGAGGAGAAAGGGACGGAGAAAATGGTTACCATCCGTGTGCCTGCCACATCGGCAAACTTAGGGCCGGGCTTTGATGTGGTTGGCATGGCTCTGAATATTTACAATACTGTGGAAATGGCGCCTGAGCCATCAGGCGCTACTATTGTTGAAGTAACCGGGGAGGGAGCAAGCCTGCTGTGCAAGTCCGGCTCCAAGCTGATGGTGGATGCGGCGCGCAGGGTGTTTGCTGCGGCCGGGGCAAAACAGCCCGGTTTGCTGATTAGGCAGCACAACCGTATCCCGCTTTTCCGCGGCATGGGCAGTTCGGCGGCCGCCATTGCCGGCGGCATGGCCGCAGCTAATGCTCTTTTACCCGAACCCTTGCCGGCTAAGAAAATTTTGCACCTGGCCACAGAAATGGAAGGCCATCCTGACAATGTGGCGCCTGCGCTCTTCGGTGGCTTTGTGGCCTCCTGCGCCGTAGACGGGGAGGTTCATTATGCCTGCATAGAATCGCCGGCTGCTTTGAAGCTGGCGGTGGCGGTGCCGGACTTTACTTTGCCCACGAAAAAATCACGTCAAGCTTTGCCGCAAATGGTTCCGATGGAAGATGCCGTATTTAATATCGGGCAGGTGGCTTTGCTGGTAGCAGCTTTGTGCAGGGGAGACTTGGCAGCGCTTTCATATGCAATGAATGACAGGCTCCATCAACCATACCGGAGTGCGCTAATCCCCGGACTGGATAATGTGTTTTCCGCAGCACAGTCGGCCGGCGCGTTGGCCACGGTGCTTAGCGGTGCCGGCCCTGCGGTAATTTCGTTTGTTAGCGAAAATGAAGCTTTTGTCGGAGCAGCTATGCATCGGGCGTTTGCTGCCTGTGGAGTAAGGTGTCGCATAATTTTGACCTGTGTGGGCAAAACAGGTGCATTAAACAGTAAAGTAAGCTAAACTAGCAGCAGATGGAGGAAAACTATGGCACTAATTGTGCAAAAATATGGCGGAACGTCTGTAGGCAACGTGGAGCGCATATTTAATGTGGCGCGCAGAATTTGCCAAACTGTATCGGTAGGCTACAGCGTTGCAGTGGTAGTTTCAGCCATGGGGCATTCTACCGATGAGCTTGTCACATTGGCTAAGAGTATTTCAGCCTGTCCACCTGCGCGCGAAATGGCTATGCTTTTAGCAACGGGAGAGCAGGTCACCATCGCTTTGCTTGCCATGGCTCTTCAGGAGTTGGGCTGCCCGGCTGTTTCGTTTACCGGTTCCCAAGCGGGCGTCCTGACTGACGGCGTGCCACTAAATGCTCGCATTCAGCAGTTTAGCGCTCTGCGTGTTCGGGAGGCGTTGCAAACGGGACGTGTAGCGGTAGTGGCTGGATTTCAGGGTGTTGATGAAAACGCTGAAATTAATACGCTCGGCCGCGGAGGCTCTGACGCTACTGCCGTAGCCTTAGCGGCGGCCATTGGCGCGGAGGCGTGTGAAATATATACAGACGTTGATGGGGTATTTACTGCAGACCCTCGAATCGTGCCGGATGCACGTAAACTGCAGGAAATTACTTATGATGAAATGCTGGAGATGGCGAGCCTAGGCGCTAAAGTGCTTCACCCCCGCGCAGTGGAATGCGGCAAAGAAAATAACGTGGTGATCCATGTGCGCTCAAGTTTCCACTCTGAACCCGGGACGCTGGTAAAGGAGGAGACAAGGATGGAAAAAGGTACAGCTATTAGCGGGATAGCTTGGGATGAGGATCAGGCGAAGATTGCCGTTGTGGGCGTTCCTGACAAACCCGGCATTGCCGCATTGATTTTTGGCGCCATTGCTCAGGTGGGCATTAACGTGGATTTAATTGTACAAAGCATTCGCCGCGAAGGTGAAAACGATATCCTTTTTACTGTTCACGCTGATGATTTGGATAAAACATTACTCATTTTGGAGCCATTAGTTAAGGCCATCGGTGCTAAAGAATTGTATCATCAGCGTGACGTGGCTAAGATCTCTGTGGTGGGAGCGGGGATGGTGCACCACAGCGGTGTTGCTGCCGGCATGTTTTGTGCTTTGGCAAGCGAAGAAATCAATATTGAAATTATTTCCACCTCCGAGATCAGAATTTCCTGTTTGATTGAAAAGAGTCGCGTTTATGATGC
>QLUI01000002.1 GCA_018725345.1 Bacillota bacterium
CGTAATGATAGTTACCTCGCGCCGGGAGAGAAAACGAATCCCCACTCCGCCCTGTCCTAAGCCGCGGTTTATATAGAGCCAGCCGTTGCCTTCCCGAGACAACCCCTCTACGTGGCTGGGCGGAAAAAGGCGTCCCGAAGCAGTAGTCACTGCTCCAAGAAAGGGCAACTTGACCTGGCCACCGTGGGTGTGACCAGCGAGTGTCAGCGAAACTAAATTAAGTTTTGCCGGCGCCTTATCCGCATTCCAAGGCTCAAACCAAGTCGGGGCATGGGCTAACAGCACGATTACCGCATCGTCTTGCGCCGGCAGTGCCTGTGCCAAAGAGCCGTGCCCTGTATATGGGTCGCTTACGCCCACTAGGATGATCTCGCCGGCACCGCGACTAATCCGGACATGGCTGTTATCGAGAATGTTCACCCCAACACCCCTGAGCCGCATAGCAATATATGGCCAGTCCGTCCAGTGGTCATGATTACCGCTGACCGCGTAGACCGGGGCAATTTCGATGAGTGCCTGCATAAACGGGAGAATCCGATCTATGTCCGCTATGCTATTGCGGTGCACAAAGTCTCCGGTAGCAGCAATCAGATCCACCCCTGCCTCTCTGATCGACTGTGCTTCCCGCCCCGCCGGGTCGAATCGCTTCCCGTGCAGGTCGCCAACCTGAGCGATACGAAAACCGTCGAATTCCGGCGGCAATCCTTCGATTGGCACATCCACGTACTCTACAGAAAGAGTGACGGTCTCCCAAACAATCCAGCTACCAAGAGCCACAATAAGTAGAACTGCTGCTATAAATATTAACAGTTTGCTCTTCCTTCGCATCTATCTAGTTCAATGCCTTTCCGATTGATTTATTAGACTGTCTCCCCCGGCAAAGGATATTTATAGCTGGAAAAACAAGAGTCCTTGCCCGTTCACTTAAGATTATGATGTCTTTTAACTTCTGCAATAATGCGTTCTGGGTCATCATAAACAGGCTTGGCCGGAAGCACCGGCTCTTCTTTAATCGGACGACCCCAATTACCGAGTTCAGACAAAACGGTGATCACTGCTTCCGCTTGTCCACGCAAGTGATAGCCCCCTTCAAGCGTCAGCACAATTTTACCGCCGACAGGTCCAGCAATTTCCTTGGCATGGCGCGCCATCTCCGCAAAGCCTTTATAGGTAAGAGCCATGTTAGCCAGTGGATCACCATGATAGGCGTCCTGACCGGCGGAAATCATCACCAGTTCAGGCTGATAGCGTTCTGCCAGCGGACGCACTATTTCTGTGAATGCTCGGCTGTATTCCGCATCTCCGCTACCTGGCGGAAGCGGAATATTGACATTATAGCCGGCACCTGCGCCGGCGCCCGTTTCATAAATATGGCCTGTGCCAGGGTAAGCAGGACTCTGATGGACAGAAATAAACAACACATTATCCTGATGGTAAAAAGTTTTTTGCGTGCCGTTACCATGATGTACGTCCCAATCGAGAATAAGAATACGCTTTAAGCCGTATTCTTCTTGGGCTAAGCGCGCAGCGATGGCAATATTGTTAAAAAGGCAAAACCCCATGGAGAGGTGAGGTTCTGCATGGTGCCCGGGTGGCCGGCCCAGAGAAAAACAAACGTTCAGCTTGCCATCCATGACAGAACGCATTGCTTTTAGGGCAGCACCAACTGAGAGAAGGGCAACATCGTATGACTGTGGCACCAGATAAGTATCAGCGTCTAACTGTGATTTTTGAAACTTGCATAAGCTGCGGATTTGGGCGATCTGGTCAAAGCTATGAACCTTTTCGACCTCTTCACTGCGGGCTGGCAGAGGCTCCAACTGCACCAACTTCTCAAACAGATTTTCATTATCTAACTGTGTCAAGAGCGCCTGCAGGCGCTCTTTTCTTTCCGAATGACCTGGTTGGTTGTGAATGAGAAAATCAGAGTGATAAACAATGCCAAGTTTTTTTTCTCCCATTTGAGTCTCCCCTCCTGCGTTCTAGCGCCAGAAGATGCGCAATGTCCCCTCATCCAGCGCTTTCTTTAATTTACGGATAAGCAATTTCCTTACCCTTTTGCGCGTCATAGGCAATAAAAATATAAAACCTGTGGTATCTGAGATCAATCCTGGGGTAAGTAGCAAAGCTGCGCCAAGCAAAACCAAAACACCATCAATTAATTCATCCCCCGGCAGTTGACCGTTGCGTAATGTTTGAGCCATACTGCGCAACACAAAAAAGCCCTGTGCCTTCGCCAAAATTGCTCCAAAAAACCCTGTGGCCAACACAAGAATAATGGTGGGTCCTGCACCAATCCTTCTTCCTAATTCAATTAACAGATAAAGCTCAATTAACGGACCAAACGTAAACAGTAGCAATAGTTTAATAAACATATCTTTTACTCCGCATGTTCACCTGCAGCCTCCTGAAAACGTCTCCACAGGAACGGATTATATTTCTTTAGAACCACTGGCCTGCCTTGCCTGTTTACAAAAGCGTGTTCCGTCTCACCAATCGCTAAGAGTTCCCCGGTAGTCTCGCGAAAGAGTTCATATTTAAATAATATTCTTACTTCCTGCAGAGAAGCCACTGTAGTCACAATGCGAATAAGCTCATCATAGCGGGCCGATGACTTATACTGGCAGAAAGCTTTTAATACCGGCATGAGAATATCATTTTTCTCAACCTCACTATAAGGCATTCCTAGTTCACGAAAATATTCAGTACGCCCCGTCTCAAACCAGACAAAATAATTGGCGTAATAGACAAGACCCATTTGATCCGTTTCAGCATAGCGGACACGGATTTCCCCAACACCCTGCTTCATCCCCATCACTCCTAAAAGATTGTGGCCCTACCTCGGTATATCAAGCCTCTAACCGCGTCAATTGTAACCAGGTCACCGGTGGCTAGGAGAGCAGTGGCGTCTGTAGCCCCCACAATAACAGGCAAACCCATATGCAGCGCCACAACGGCTGCGTGAGAGGTGAGTCCTCCTTCCTCTGCCACCAAGCCTACCGCTCTTGAGAGATAGGGCACATAGCTGCTGTCTGTACAAGGTGCCACCAGGATTTCCCCCTCCTGGAGATGGGCAGCATCTGCCCCTACTTGTGTCATTCTTACCCTGCCCGTTACCGGTTTCTTGCCAAGACCGGTTCCCTTCAAAATAATTTCGCCCACCGTATGAACTCTCATTAGATTAGTGGTACCAGAAAGCCCTACCGGTACACCAGCAGTAATCAGAACCAGATCACCGTTATCTATATAACCGCTTTGCAGCGAAGCTTCGATAGCTGCTGAAAACATTTCGTCAGTCGTGCTGGTGGGATGGCATAACAATGGAAACACCCCCCAAGTCAGTACCAAGCGGCGAGCCACAGGTTCACGAGGCGTCACCGCAATAATCCGTGCTTTCGGCTTATATTTGGACACATTCCGGGCGGTAAAACCGGACTGCGTGGCGGTGATAATAGCCGCGGCCCCAAGCTCCTGGGCGACATGACAGGTGGCATAAGAAATCGCGTCTGTGATGCCCCTTTCTTTTGGCAGCTCAAAGCTTTCTAAAATACGTGCATAGTGCATAGCCGTCTCAGCCCTCATCGCAATTCTTGCCATTGTTTTTACAGCTTCAAGAGGATATTTTCCGACCGCCGTTTCCCCGGAAAGCATTACCGCGTCTGTACCGTCGAAAATAGCATTGGCCACGTCGCTTGCTTCCGCCCTGGTTGGACGCGGGTTACGGATCATGGAGTCAAGCATTTGTGTCGCCGTGATCACCGGTTTTCCAGCGGCATTACATCTGGAGATGATCATTTTTTGGACAATAGGCACATCTTCTGCCGGAATATCCACTCCTAAATCGCCGCGGGCCACCATAATTCCATCTGCCGCTGCAAGAATCTTTTCAATATTGTCCACTCCCTCTTGACTTTCAATTTTGGCGATAATCTGGATGCCAGAGCGGTGCGCTTCCAAGACAGCTCGAATCGCCAACACATCATCTGCTTTGCGGACAAAAGAAGCGGCAATAAAATCTAAATCATTATTTACGGCAAAAAGGATATCTTCACGATCCTGGGAGGAGATAACCGGTAAATTTATAATAGCGCCGGGGATATTTACCCCTTTGCGGCTTGAGAGTTCTCCGCCGATTTCCACCTTACAACGAACTTCTTCAGCAGTGACATCCTGCACATCCATGACAATCAACCCATCATCCAGGAGGAGTTTCATCCCTGCTTTCACATCGTTGACTATCCCATGGTAATTGACGCTGACTGCTTCTTTGCTCCCCGACACGTCTTTAATGGTCAGAGCAAATTGTTCACCTTCCTTTAAAGTAATGCTTCCCTCCGGGAATGTGCCGATACGGATTTCAGGACCTTTAGTATCTAAGAGCAAAGCCAGGTTTTGCTCCTGCTCCTGCGCGGTCTGTCGAGCAGCCGCGATAGTTTTCGCATGCTCCCCATGGGTACCATGAGAAAAATTCAGCCGTGCCACATCCATCCCGGCGGAAATCAGTTCTCTTAGTACAGTGACATTATTGCTAGCAGGTCCTAGAGTGCAAACAATCTTTGTTCTACGCATTGGTTCCTCCTTCAGATAGCTAAAATGGTAGCTAAGCGATAAAGTTCCTGTGGGAATTCTTTCTTCTCAGCTAACACTTCGGCAAAGGATGTGACATGAATATCGCTTGAGCGAAAGCCCACCATTTTGCCATGTGAGCCAGAACGAAGCAAGTCTACAGCGGCAGCACCCAACCGGCTGGCCAGGATTCGATCAAAGGCTGTAGGAGTGCCGCCACGTTGCAAGTGACCAAGAATGGTGACCCTAGTTTCCATCTTGGTTCGTTTCTTAATTTCCTCCCCCACATTTAACGCAGCACCTGCTCCTTCTGCTACCAAAATAATGCTGTGCAGTTTACCGCGCTTCACACCACGTTGCAACCGATCACATACTTCCGCTAAATCGAAGGGCACCTCGGGAACCAAAATGGACTCGGCACCACCTGCCAGCCCTGCAGCTAAAGCAATATGCCCGGAAGTGCGTCCCATGACTTCAATTACATAAACCCGCTCATGAGATGTGGCAGTATCCCGCACTTTATTGACAGCATCTGTAACATTGTAGACGGCTGTGTCAAAACCAATACTATAGTCACTACAAGCAATGTCATTATCGATGGTTCCTGGTACTATAACCGTTCGCACCCCTAACCTTTCCAAAGCTTCAGCACCGCGCAAAGAACCGTCGCCGCCGATAACAATCAGTCCATCAACACCGCTCTTCTCTATTACTTGCAGCGCCTGCTCGCGGCCGGAGCGCTCCATAAATTCCGGCGAGCGGGCAGTGAGCAGCATAGTTCCGCCACGGTGAATGATATCGGCCACCGAACCCAACTGCATTTCCTGATATTCGCCGTAAACCAAACCGTGGTAACCGCGCCGAAAACCAACTACTGCCAAGCCATGATAAATTGCTTTGCGAACTACAGCCCGTAATGCCGCATTCATGCCGGGAGCGTCTCCTCCTGAAGTCAAAACTCCAATTTTTCGCATCTCTGCACACAACTCCTACATGGATTTTACTTGGATTACTTTTTAATTCTGCCCGCGCAGGCAGGCGCTTATCCCAAATGACGTACTACAACAGTGCCGTGCCCAAAGAGCTTTTCAATCTCAGCAAGTTGCGGCGCTGACACGTGTAGCCAGAAGTTTTGGGACAGGAGCACCTGCTTACCGCTAGCGGGAAAATCAAGATAGACCGGCATGGTGCCACATGACCCAACCAATATCTCTCTCAAAGAATGCAACTGACTCAGTCTGCCGTCCTCTCCACAGCGAATAACCACTTCTCGGACTTCCTTGGGTAAAGGCAGAATATCATCAGCAATAATTTTTACTTCTCCTTCATCCTTATGGTCAATTCGGCCACGGACCAGGACGACCATGTCGTTTTCCAGAAATTGTCTTGCCTTCTCGTAAACCGAAGAAAAAACTACTATTTCTATGGAACTCACCAGATCCTCCAGCAAAAAGAAAGCCATGGGTTTACCAGTTTTCGTAACAAGATGTTTAACAGTGCTGACCATGCCGGCCACAACAGCCTGCTGATTATTTGGCGACTCTGCCAAACTGTTTATGTCAGAAAATCCGGCATAAAGCTTGAGCAGCTGCTGATATTCTTCTAATGGATGTCCGCTAATGTAAAGTCCAAGCGACTCTTTTTCCATAATCAGGCGTGCCTGCGGAGGGAGAGGGGGCAAGTTTGGCAATTCATCCTGCAACTGCACCCAGTGGCAATCAGCTCCTTCTTCGATAAGCTCAAACATACACATTTGACCATTTTGCCGCTCTCGGTTCATTGTCTGAGCCGCAGAGATGGTTTCATCCAGAACAGCTAAAAATTGATTGCGGTTTCCGCCTACGCTGTCAAACGCTCCGCACTTGATCAAGCTTTCCAAGACCTTTTTGTTGCAACTGCGCAATTCAACCCGGGAACAAAAGTCGCGCAGAGATGTAAAATCGCCCTTTTCTTGCCTAGCCTGCATGATTGACTCGATGGCACCTAAACCAACATTCTTTACTGCAGCCAGACCATAGCGAATAACTTTCTCGCCTGCAACAATAAAGTTAGCCTCACTAACATTGATTTCTGGCGGCTGCACATCTATCTCCATCCGTTTGCAGTCAGCAATATATCCAGCCACTTTATCAGTAATGGCCATCACGCCGGTCAGTAGCGCCGCCATATACTGAGTGGGAAAGTTAGCTTTTAAATAAGCCGTCTGATACGCTATCAGAGCATATGCGGCCGCATGTGATTTGTTAAAACCATAGGAGGCAAATTTAACAATCAAGTCATAGAGCTCTTCCGCCATTCTCTTTGGATGACCTTTAGCCACGCAGCCTGCAACAAATAATTCCCGTTGCTGATTTAGTACTTCTAATTTCTTTTTCCCTATGGCCCGTCGCAGCAAGTCCGCCTCTCCCAAAGAAAATCCAGCCATAGTTGAAGCCACCTGCATAATCTGTTCCTGATAAACCATAATTCCGTATGTTTCCTTCAAAATCGGTTCTAAATCTGCATGAAGATAGTGAGCTTGGTTATGTCCGTGTTTATTACCGATGAAAGTGGAAATCTGTTCCATGGGACCGGGACGATACAAAGCCACCACCGCAATAATATCCTCAAAGGCATTTGGCTTCAGTTCGCGCAGGATACTGCGCATACCTAAGGATTCCAACTGAAACACACCGGATGTGTCACCTTGAGAGAGAAGGCTGTAAGTCTTTTCGTCATCAAGCGGCAAGGAGGCCAGCTCGATCTCTTTGCCGAAAGAATGCTTAATCAGCCGGATTGCCTCTCCCATGATTGTCAATGTGCGCAACCCAAGAAAATCCATTTTCAACAAACCTAACTCTTCCAGTGTCCCCATGGGAAACTGGGTCACCATACCTTCTTCTCCCGATTTTTGCAGCGGCACATGAGTTACAAGACGATCCTTAGAGATAACTACACCTGCGGCATGGGTAGAAGCGTGACGAGGGAACCCTTCCACAGCCACACTCAAATCAATAAGTTGGCGAACTTTATCTTCTTTTTCGTAGAGCACTTTAAGTTCGGGAGACTTCTCTAGAGCTTCTTTGATAGAAATATTTACTTCAAGCGGAATCATTTTGGCGATCTTGTCCACTTCCGCATATGGGATATTTAGGACACGCCCCACGTCGCGTACAGCAGCCCGAGCGGCCATAGTCCCAAAGGTAATAATTTGAGCCACCGCATCTTCGCCGTACTTATTCACTACGTACTCAATAACTTTTTCCCTTTTTTCGTAACAAAAATCAATATCAATATCAGGCATGGAAACCCGTTCAGGGTTGAGGAAACGTTCAAAAAGCAGGCCATACTTGAGCGGATCAATATTAGTAATTTCCAGGCTATAAGCAACCAAGCTACCGGCTGCAGATCCCCGACCCGGACCCACCATGATCCCATTTTTATGGGCATAATTTACGAAATCCCAAACAATCAAAAAATAAGACGCGTAGCCCATCTGAGCGATTACTGCCAGCTCGTAATCTAGCCGCTCAAGCACATGCTCCGGCAACTTGTTCCCATAACGCTTTTTTACTCCAAGCTCGCAGACTTCACGGAGGTAGCCGTTATCGTCATATTGCTTTGGAATTTCGTACCCCGGCAGATGGGTCTGACCGAAATCAAATTCCAAATTACAGGCTTCGGCGATCTGCAAACTGTTCGTCAGAGCATCCGGCAAATTGGGAAAGAGGGCAGCCATCTCCGCCGTGCTTTTCAGATAAAATTCAGCGGTGGAAAAGCGTATCCGTTGTTCATCTTCGAGAATCTTTCCAGTCTGAATGCATAACAACACGTCATGAGCTTCGGCATCTTTCCGCGAAATATAATGCAAATCGTTTGTTGCAACTAGCGGCGTGCCTGTTTCCCTGGCCAAATTAATCAAGCGGGGATTTACAGTTTTTTGCTCCGTCAGGCCATGGTCTTGTATTTCAAGAAAGAAATTTTCACTGCCAAAAATTTCTCGATAAAATGTTAAAAGTTTACGCGCATCTTCTTCCCTGTGTTCCAGAAGCGCCATAGGTATTTCACCGACGATACAGGCAGAAAGCGCAATAAGCCCTTTACTGTAACGGCTTAACAGCTCATGATCCACCCGTGGCTTATAATAAAATCCTTCGCTGAACCCGCGAGTCACCAGTTCCATCAGGTTATTATAGCCTTCACGGTTGCGGGCCAACAAAACTAAATGATGTTGCTTACTATCTTTACGCGCATCACGGTCAAAACGACTCCGTGGCGCCACATAAACCTCACACCCGATAACCGGTTTGATCCCGCTCTTTTTTGCCTCTTTATAAAAATCAATCACACCATACATTACACCGTGGTCAGTAATTGCCAACGCAGGCATGCCAAGTTCTTTTGCCCGCGACACCGCCTTTGTTATTTTCCCTGCCCCATCTAAAAGTGAATATTCAGTATGGGTATGCAGATGAACAAATGAATTACTCTTCATGCAATCACCCCGTCAGCTCTCTAGCTATATAATTCTTTTTTTCCTGTTAATTTCCTTTTCTTTAAGAGTACGTGAAAAAGATTTGTTTGTCCCAAAAAAATTACGTCTAAACCAGTCGCAGCAGGAATTAAAACTGCGTGAGGCAGTTTCCCGGCCCACGCAGAGGTAGAATGATAAAAAATAATTAATTCTGTCCGGCAATGCGCTCCCCCGAAGAAGCAACGCGAGTACCTGCTTTAATCTGCCCAGACATTCTGAGCCAACGCCCCCGTTTTTCCTGTTCCAGAAAGGAAAGGTAATAGCCCGCAAAAACCAGAAGCCCTAAAGCAAGCCAAGCACGGGCAACATGGCTGCCAATCCCTGTTCCTGTTAAAGGCGGCAAAAAAATCATACCCAAGGTCAGGAAAATGCTAACACTCAGCAAAAAAAAGAGTTTCACGGTAAGCGCCCCCTTACTCCAGCATACGTTTGTCGAGATGATTTTAGCACTATATCTGCCGATTGCATTAGCTGTTTTTTGTGTTCACGCATGCCACCACATTTTTATACTTGGAAAACTTTGCTATCGTCGGAAAGGCAGTCAGGACAACTCCCGTAAAATTCCATGCGATGGAAATCTACCTGACTGCCAAGCAACTCAGCAACTTTCTGATCATATGAAGTATATAAAGGCAGATCAACATCTAAGACCGCACGGCAGTCTTTACAAACAAAGTGATAATGGGGTTTGGCATTACCGTCATAAAGAGTATATGTACTGCCGTAATTTAACTCTTGAATATCCTGCATTTCTTTTAAAATCCGCAGATTACGATAAACCGTTCCTAAACTAATGCGAGGCATGGTTTGCCGAACCTGTAAATAAATCCAATCGGCAGTAGGATGAACTCTAGTAGCACGAAGCACATCTAAAATGAGTTTGCGCTGTTTTGTCATTCTATGAATCAGTGGTAATTTATCCATCGCAAATCGCCTCAATTCCAGCCACTGCTTGCCAATATACACTATATTTTATTGCCTAAACATTTGTCAAGAACTAAAAAGACAAAACCGATTCAATTGGTTAACTGACTTCATAGCCGGCATCGACAATCACCGCTTTAAGCTCAGCTTTGCTGATTTTAGCGGCATCAAAGTTAACTTCCGCCTCACCAGAATCTAGGTTAACCCGAACATTTTCTACACCAGCCACTGTTTTAAGCGCTTTCTCAATTTTCATTTTACAGTGATTGCAAGATAAGCCGCTAATCTCAAGTTTAATTTTTTCAGACATTCTCGAACCTCCTAAAGTTTTTTTACAAAAATATCAGTCTGCACTAAGGTATCCAGTTTGCGGCGAATTATCAGCATCTCTTTTTCCGCCTTTGTGCACTAAGCTGTCAATCGCTTGCTTCTCAATATGCCTATCTGACCGCTTTCTACTTGCAACATCTCAAGCAAGACCGGGAAAACCTTGTTGTCGCAACGCTTCATAAAGCACGCTGGCCACAGAGTTTGCCAAGTTAAGGGAGCGCAGTTCAGAGCCCATGGGGATACGAACAGTTCGATCTGGGTATTCGTCAAGTATCTCTTTTGGTAGTCCGGCTGTCTCTTTACCAAACACCAGAAAATCGTTAGGTCGGTAATTAATTTCAGCTCCTTACCGTCGATTAACGGTACACTGACAAAGCCGGTACTAGCCCGCCTTAAAACAAACCCTTCTTCCGTAGCCATTTTAGTCAATTCATCAAAATAGTATGCCCTTATCTCCTGGAACTCTTTAAAAATCTCTGCCTTTTGCCGCTCATAATCGTCTGCATCAAAAGCTTTAGGAATTTCCATTTTTAAGGACTCAACCAGCTCTGCCATATCTTTACTGAAACGAGCACCTAGACTGCAGGGCAAGTTTAATGCCACCGGATGGCTAGGGTTCTCAAAGTTATAGACATAGCACCAGTCTGCCGGAGCTTTCTCCGTAGCTGCCACTTCATTGATCAGCGTCTGGGCGTAGGAAATTTTCCCGGTTCCTGTCATACCAGTCATAAAAATATTATAACTATGCCTCTTAATGGCCAAGCCAAACTCCATGGCGCACACAGCACGCTCCTGGCCGATAATGCCTTCAAGCGGCCGAACTGATTTCGTTGTCTCAAACTCGAACTGTGCCGGGTCACATGAATAACGCAACTCGTCCGGCCTTAGTCTTCTGTATGCCATCTGTCCTTCCCCTTTCTTGTCCGTTAGCAGTCTTAACCCCCCTTTTCCTATCCGGAAATTCCTTCTTTCCGAGGAAAAGCGTTTATCTATACAATTTTAACACAAAAAGCCCAGCAAAATGCCGGGCCAAATGTTTTAGTTCTTATTCTAGACTATTAACCGACTCGCTCAGAGATCAGCACTTCGACAACGGCAGGATCTGCCAAGGTACTCGTATCACCGATGCTTTCCAGCTCATTATGGGCGATTTTACGCAAAATCCTTCTCATAATCTTACCACTACGAGTCTTTGGCAGTCCAGGAGCAAACTGAAGACGATCCGGTGTGGCAATCGGCCCAATAACCTTACGAACATGCTGCACCAATTCTTTGCGCAACTCATCGCTGGCAGAAAAGCCCTGCCGCAAAATAACGTAGGAGTAAATCCCTTCCCCTTTGATATCATGCGGGAAACCAACCACGGCAGCTTCTGCCACTGCCGGGTGAGAAACTAGGGCGCTTTCCACTTCTGCTGTACCTAAACGGTGGCCGGAAATATTGATTACATCGTCCACACGCCCCGTTAGCCAGAAGTAGCCGTCCGCATCCTTGCGAGCTCCGTCACCGGTGAAATAATTGCCGGGATACTGGGAAAAATACGTATTTTTAAAACGTTCATGGTCTCCGTAAACTGTGCGCATTATCCCTGGCCACGCCCTGCGAATTACAAGGTAACCGCCTTCATCCACATCTGCTTCGCTGCCATCCTGACGGATAACGGCAGCATCCACCCCGAAAAATGGCCGTGTAGCAGCTCCAGGCTTGGTGGGAATAGCGCCGGGGAGGGGAGAAATCAGAATACCGCCGGTCTCCGTCTGCCACCAAGTATCCACAATGGGGCAACGCTCCTTGCCGATTACGCGATGGTACCACATCCAAGCTTCCGGGTTAATCGGTTCACCTACAGAGCCTAGCAGGCGCAAACTACTTAAATCATGACGGTTGGGCCATTCTTCCCCGTCACGCATCATAGCACGAATAGCTGTGGGAGCAGTATAGAAAATATTTACTTTATATTTCTCCACCACATCCCAAAAACGATCCGGATTTGGATAATTGGGAATCCCCTCAAACATCAAAGTAGTGGCGCCAAGAGAAAGGGGTCCATAAACAATATAACTATGACCTGTAACCCAACCGATATCAGCTGTGCACCAGTAAGTGTCTTCCTCTTTGAGGTCAAAAATATATCTTATTGTAGAATTTACTTGGGTTAAATAGCCGCCAGTGGTATGCAAAGCTCCTTTTGGCTTGCCTGTACTACCGCTGGTATAAAGAATGAAGAGAGGATCTTCCGAATCCATCTGAGCCGGCTCACAAAAGTTTTTAATATCGGCGGCCGCCATTTCGTCATCCCACCAAGTGTCACGACCTTCCATCATGGTCACTTCATTGCCGGCGCGGCGATGAACTATTACGCCTTCAATAGAAGGGCAAGCTTGCAACGCTTCGTCTACTGTCTCTTTCAGCTTTACAATTCTTCCGCCGCGCATGCCGGCATCTGCCGTAATTAAAAGCTTGCATGTGCTGTCATTAATTCTATCGCGCAATGACTCGGCGCTAAAACCGCCAAAGACGATATTGTGAATAGCACCTATTCTGGTGCAAGCCAGCATGGCCATAGCCAGCTGGGGAATCATGGGCAAATATATAGCTACTCTGTCACCCTTCTGCACACCTTTTTTCAGCAATACATTGGCAAAACGGTTTACCTCGCGATATAGCTCATGATAGGTATAAGTCCTGCTCTCCCCCGGCTTGTCTCCTTCCCAGATAATAGCCGCTTTATTTTTACGCCAGCCGTCTAAGTGCCGGTCAAGGCAGTTATAGGAAACATTTAGTTTTCCACCAATAAACCAAGCAATATTGGCATTTACAAAATCATACTCAACCACTTTCTCCCACGGTTTAAACCAGTGCAGCTGGTTTGCCATCTCTGGCCAAAAGCCTTCGGGATCATTTAAAGAACGGTTATACATTGCCTCATATTCTTCCATGCTCTTAATGCGCGCATCATCCACGAACCCCTGGGGAGGTACATACACATTACCATTATTTACAACCTTATCCGTCATTCTACCACTCCTCCATTTTTTTAAAATATATATGAGCGTGACCAAAAAACTTTTGGCTCGCACATATTATAGCATTTATTTTTGCAAAATAGCAAGCCATTTTTTTCGAATGTTCAGAACTTAGACAATTTTTCTTTGATTCTACTGCGATAACTTTTTTTTGTTAATTGTCCGTCGCACTTCGGCAGAAATTCATTCATGCGCAAAAAAAGCCAACGACCTCAGTCTTTAGCTTTTTTGCCTTTTATTTTTGCATAGGAAATTGTTTCATTTATTCGGAGGGTGGTTCAGGAATGTAGCCGTTATCCATCAGCATCTTGGTGATTTTGCGAGCACGATAAATGGCTTCATCCGCCTTGGCACGCAGTTCTTCTTTTGTAAACCGTTTTTTGGCGATGCCAATTTCAATCGCTTTTAGCCCGACATTTACCGCCTGGCGGATAAATACTTCCACGTTATCCATGTTGGGCAGGATGCTTTCCGGGTCGATCCCGTTTTCTGCCCCCAAGTCAGCAATGGTATAGGCGGCTACAAGACACATCTCGTCAGTGATGGTGGATGCTTGGACATCCAACACACCGCGAAAGATGCCCGGAAAACAAACGGAGTTGTTGACCTGGTTCGGGAAATCCGAACGGCCGGTAGCCACGATAACTGCGCCGGCTTCCTTAGCATCCCAGGGCCACATTTCCGGAATGGGATTTGCGCAAACAAAGACGATGGGATCTTTGCTCATGGCAGATACCCATTCTTTTTTAATCACATCGGGTCCGGGCTGGGAAAGTCCGATGACAATATCTGCACCCGCCATCGCTTCGCCAATGCCGCCCATACGACCTTCGGCGTTCGTCTTTTGAGCCAGTTCATACTTCTCAGGATACTCAGCTTTCAACTCGTCAAGTCGACCTTTATGCAGGATTCCTTTGCTGTCGGTGATAAACAGCTTGCCTGGGTCGGCGCCGGCAAAAATCACCAGATTAGCAAAGCAGATATTGGCAGAACCTGCGCCGATCAAAGCAATTTTCACATCTTTCAGTTCTTTTTTAACGTAGCGCAAGGAGTTAATCACCCCCGCTAACGTTACGATAGCCGTACCCTGTTGGTCATCGTGCCAAACAGGAATATGACATTCTTTACGCAGGCGCTCTAACACCTGAAAACATTTGGGCTGGGAAATATCCTCTAGGTTTATGCCGCCAAAAGAAGGCTGCAGCATTTTTACAAATTCAATCAGCTTATCGGGATCCTTAGTGTCTACGCAAATAGGGAAAGCGTCCACACCCCCCAGATATTTAAAGAGTAACGCCTTTCCTTCCATTACAGGCAGAGAAGCTTCCGCGCCAATATCCCCTAAGCCCAGTACGCGTGTGCCATCGGAGACTACCGCTACAAAATTACCTTTGTTTGTATGCTCATATACCAGTTCCTTATTTGCTGCAATAGCTTTGCACGGCTCTGCCACACCGGGTGAATACCAGATGGCAAAATCTTTAAAATCGCGTACGCTGCACTTCAATCCAACTTCAATTTTCCCTTTGTAGAAAGGGTGGAGACGCATAGCGTCCAAAGCCGGCTTTTTAGCTTTTGCAATAAGCTCTTCTTTTGTAATCATTAACCAGACCACTCCCTGCTTTTTAATTTATAGCAGTCTTGCTCAACCATTAATCATTAGTGGCGTACCGTTTACGCCCTTCTTCGTAGAGATCATTGCCGTAAACATCATTAACTACTGTTGCCGGAAAATTCTCTACCACCAAACGGTAGATAGCTTCCGCACCCAGCTCGGCATAAACCAACACTTCCGCTTGACAAACAGTCTTGGCAAGCAGCGCTGCGGCGCCACCCGTAGCAGCTAAATAGACAGCTTTGTATTTCACCAAAGCGTCTTTTACAGCTTGACTGCGGCCGCCCTTGCCGATGCAAGCCTTTAGTCCCTGTGCCAGCAATGCGGGCGTATAGACATCCATCCGACCGCTTGTGGTAGGCCCTGCAGAACCAATCACCTTGCCCGGCTTTGCCGGTGAGGGGCTCACATAGTAAATCATTTGGCCGCTAAAATCCACAGGCAAAAGCTCACCCTCCTCCACAAGCTTAAACAACTTTTCATGAGCCGCATCACGGCCCGTATAAATTACGCCGCTAATCAGCACATTATCGCCGGCGTGCAACATTAGCACGTCCTCATCCGAAAGCGGAGCCGAGATTTTTCTGACCGACATTTAAAATGCCTCCCTTTTTTTCAAGCGTGTTAAATGACTCTTTCTTTATGCCGGGCGGCATGACAGTTAAGATTGACTGCGGCCGGCAAACTGGCAATATGGGCAGGGTAAGTCTCAATGAAGGCTGCAAGTGCGGTGGTGCGTCCGCCGTAACCTTGCGGGCCGATACCGAGCTTATTAACCTTCGTCAAAATTTCTCTCTCCAACTCGGCATAGAACGGGTCGGCATTAACTGAACCGATTTCCCGCAGAAGCGCTTTTTTGGCAAGATAAGCAACTTTTTCAAAGGTGCCGCCTATTCCTATGCCAATTACAACAGGCGGACAAGGGTTTGAGCCGGCTTTACTGATCGCCTCCACCACAAAATCCACAACCCCCTTGGTAGAATCGGCAGGATTTAGCATTTTGATGGCGCTCATATTTTCACTGCCCCCACCCTTGGGAGCGATGGTCAGTTTCACCCGGTCGCCAGGCACTAACTCAAGATGGATAACAGCCGGCGTATTATCCATCGTATTTAACCGTCTAAGCGGATCACTGACAATGGATTTGCGTAAATATCCGTCGACATAGCCCTTCCGTACCCCTTCATTAATGGCAACATAAAGGTCACCGCCCACCAAGCGCACATCCTGCCCCAATTCAACAAAAATGACGGCGTAGCCAGTGTCTTGACAGAGAGGGACCTGCTCTTCCCTCGCGATCTCTGCATTTTCAATCAACTGTGCCAAAACTCTTTTGCCCACAGGCGATGTTTCCGCTGAGAAGGCCATTTTAAATGCTTGATACACATCATCCCCGAGGTTATAATTAGCTTCCATGCTCAGCTCGGCTACAGTCGCCTCAATAACTGCTACGTCAACTTCGCGCATCCTTTCCCCTCCATTAAAAAACTTCAGATTTAAAGCTTTTTCCCTGCTTTTTGGCAATTTTGCATTGCTCATCTATATTCTTACGGTATAATGAAAATCCTGCTCTAAACAGAGGATCAATTTTTATTTGACAAACACACCTATCTCATGATAGAATTATCTTTGTCGGCGCGGGGTGGAGCAGTTGGTAGCTCGTCGGGCTCATAACCCGAAGGTCGCAGGTTCAAGTCCTGCCCCCGCAACCAAAAAAAGACATAAACATCCTCTCGCGAGGATGTTTTTTGCTTTTCTACAAGTTCTCCTGCGTATCAGTCTGTTTCTCAAGCGCCATCAGCTCAAGCAGCAGAACGTCGATCAATCTACTCTGCTCTATCACCTGCTGACTCTCTAAACCGTACTTGCTCACCAGCAAACAAAGTTTTGCCCTCTCCTTCTCCATTATCTTCATAATTTCCCTAATTTTCTCTTGTTTCATCAGAACACACTCCACAAATAATACTTTCCGGTTGCATAGCCACTACAGGCACACAAACAATAACATAACCAAATTACCAACTTAACACAAGGGGAAATATGTGGAATAATGTTCTCTGCGATGTTTTATTTTTTCATATAAATTCGTAAATTCGTTTTTCCTAACATTATTCCTGCACTCTCCCATTTTAAAATTCTAAAATCTTCCTTTAATTAACGCAGGCAAATTCGTCTCATCAGCTAAAATAGCGAATAGTTATCATTCACTTGCAATTCTTTAACCTTTGAAGATTTTCTGTCTGATAATTTTAATTATCCCTAACATTTGCCATTTTTCGATTTTACTTCACTCGACACTAACTTTTTGAACTTCCCCACCAGAATTAATACGGCTGCGAAAACGTGCGAGCAGAACACCTGGGCGAGGCTGGATCACCCAAAAAAGATGCCACAAATGCTACTTTGAGACACCTTATAGCTATGTTTAGAACTTTTTTACCTAGTTTAGCGTAGTTTTTCCCGCAAAAGCTGATTAACCATTTCCGGATTTGCTCTTCCTTTGGAAATTTTCATAACCTGCCCCACCAAGAAACCAATCGCCTTTTCCGTTCCTGCCTTAAAATCCTCAACCGACTTGGGGTTATCCGTGATGACTTGTTCGACGATGGCAGCAATGGCATCCTTATCTGAAATTTGGACAAGCCCCTGCTCTTTAACAATTTCCGCCGGTTTCTTGCCGCTGCTAAACATTTCTTCAAAAACTGTTTTAGCAATTTTACCGCTAATGGTGCCGTCAGTCTGGAGCTTGAGCAGTTCCGCCAAGTGTGATGGAGTCAACCTTGTCTGGTGAATTTCAATGCCATGCGCATTGAGGTATTTCAGAATTTCCCCCATCAAACTGTTTGCTACAGCTTTGGCATCGTGATATTCCGCCAACGTAGCTTCAAAAAAGTCAGACATAGCTTTAGATGCGGTGATTACCGCGGCATCATACTCCGGCAATCCCCATTCACTCACATAGCGCGTGCGACGGGCATCCGGCATTTCCGGCAGGCTCTGCCGGATTTCCTCCACCCAGTCATGCTCCACAATAATAGGCACCAAATCAGGGTCGGGGAAATAGCGGTAATCGTGGGCTTCCTCTTTGGAACGCATTGAAAAAGTTATGCCTTTATGCTCATCCCAGCGGCGCGTTTCCTGCACCACCTTGCCTCCTGCTTCCAGCACTTCTTTTTGACGATCCACCTCGTAAACCAGCCCGCGCTGTACAGCCTTAAAGGAATTCATATTCTTAATTTCAGACCTTGTGCCAAACTCCTTACTGCCTGCCGGCATGATAGAAACGTTAGCGTCGCAGCGCAGAGAACCCTCTTCCATTTTTACATCTGAAATACCGGTGTATTGTATCACACTTTTAAGCTTTTCCAAATATGCCTTTGCTTCTTCCGGCGAGCGAAGATCTGGTTCGGAAACAATTTCGATAAGCGGCACTCCGGTTCGGTTATAATCCGCCAAAGAATAGTCGGCGAAATCACCGTGCACCAGTTTGCCCGCGTCTTCTTCAATGTGAACACGTGTAATCCCCACCCGCTTTGTTTCCCCGTTTAATGCAAATTCCAAGTAGCCGCTAACCGCAAGCGGCAAATCGTATTGCGAAATCTGGTACGCCTTGGGTAAATCGGGATAAAAATAATTTTTCCGGTCAAATTTGGCGAAGCGAGGAATTTCACAATTTAGGGCCAAGCCTGCTTTGATGGCGAACTCCACTACCCGTCTATTAAGGACAGGCAGCGAGCCTGGTAATCCTAAGCATACCGGACAAACATGCGTATTAGGCTCTTTACCAAATTCAGTAGGGCAGGAACAAAAAATTTTAGATGCCGTGGCAAGCTCTATATGGACCTCCAAACCTATTACCGTTGCATATTTACTCATCTTTCGGCACTCCTTTCCCGCTTAAAACCGGTTTTTTCTTAGCAAGGCCGCTATGTTGTTCATAAGCGTAGGCGGCCTGCAAAATTGTCGCCTCGGCAAATGGCTTACCAATTAATTGCAGCCCTACAGGCAGGTTGTTTACAAACCCGCACGGCATGGAAAGCGCGGGCAGACCAGCCAGATTCACCGGTATGGTGCAGATATCATTAAGATACATCGTGAGCGGGTCTTCCACCGTACCTACCGGAAAGGCGGTAGAGGGCGCAGTCGGTGTCAGAATTAGATCAAATTTTTTAAATGCTTCATCGAAGTCCTGCTTGATTAACGTCCGCACTTTTAACGCTTTAAGGTAATAGGCGTCATAGTACCCGGAACTAAGGGCGTAGGTGCCCAGCATAATCCTGCGCTTTACTTCGCTGCCAAAGCCTTGGCTACGTGTTTTTTTATACATCTCAAGTAGGTTATCTGCTTCCGCCCTGTAGCCGTATTGTACACCGTCATAGCGGGCAAGATTGCTGGAAGCTTCCGCCGGCGCAATTAAGTAATAAACAGGAATCCCATAATCGGTATGAGGCAATGAAATTTCCTCCGCTTCAGCCCCCAGCGCTACTAAGACATTTAATGCCTTCTGTACCGCATTCCGCACATCCCGATCAATTCCTGCAGCAAAATATTCTTTCGGTACGCCAATTCTCAAACCTTTGACTCCGCCTAACAGCTGCGCAGTATAATCTGGTGACGCAAGCGGCACTGAAGTAGTATCACGCGAATCGTATCCGGCTATTGCGTTCATCACTAGCGCACAGTCCCAGATGTCTTTTGTAAAAGGGCCTATCTGATCAAGTGATGATGCAAAAGCAATCAGACCATAACGCGAAACCCGACCGTAAGTCGGCTTTAGCCCCACCACACCGCAAAAAGCAGCGGGCTGACGGATTGAACCACCTGTATCCGACCCCAAAGCAAAACATACTTCATCGGCAGCCACAGCCGCGGCTGAGCCACCGCTCGATCCGCCCGGCACCCTTTCCACATCCCACGGATTGCGTGTGGTAAAAAGTGCAGAGTTTTCCGTGGATGAGCCCATGGCAAACTCGTCAAGATTGGTTTTTCCAAGTAGCACAGTGCCTGCATCACGCAAAAGTTCGACTACTGTGGCATCATAAGGCGGTTTGAAATTATCTAAAATTTTTGATGAACAGGTAGTCAGCACGCCTTTTGTACACATATTATCTTTTAAAGCCATGGGAATACCGGCAAGAGGAGGCATTTCTTCGCCGCTTAAGCGCTTGGCATCCACAAGTGCTGCCGTTGCCAGTGCTTCATTTCTTGTTACCGTCACAAAAGCTTTTATTCTTTCGTCCACAGCCTCAACGCGGTGCAGAGCAGCTTCTGTCAACTCTAAAGCGCTGATCTCTTTCTTTCCCAGCAGTTTCAAGGCTTCCGCAACTGTACATTCTTCCAGCAACTAGCTTCCCCCCTATTCAATTACACGCGGCACACGGAACATGCCTTCTTCCTCTTCAGGGGCGTTCAGTAAAGCTTCTTTGCGCTCCAGCCCCGGACAAATACGATCTTCTCGAAATACATTCTTTAGCGGCAAAACGTGGGCTGTGGGCAGAATATCTTTAGTCTCAAGCAGGTTCAGCTTGTCAGCAAATTCCAAAATCGCATTTAGCTGACTGGTAAACTTTTCCGTTTCATCCTCGGACATTGCGAGTCGTGCCAGGCTGGCAACATGAGCCACTTCCTTGCCTGTTAGCTTCATTCGCATGACCTCCCTTGCGTAATTTAATTGCTGCGCCGACTGGCAGACTGCTTCAAGCGCCAGCGGGTAAGTTCTACCACGGTTACCAAGGTAATGATGATTTCACCCCTGCCTCCACTTTCTTACTTCCCTTTTGCCAGCAAAGCGATCAAAGCCTGTTCTTCCAAGATAGAAACTCGGAGCTTCTCCGCTTTTTGTAGCTTACTTCCCGGCTTCTCTCCCGCCACCAGATAATGCGTATTTTTGCTCACGCTACTACTCACCCGCCCGCCGGCCGCCAAAATCAACGCCGTCGCTTCCTCACGGCTACAGGCAGCTAACGTGCCGGTCAAGACAAATGTTTTGCCGTAAAGCGGCTTTTCGGTACTATTTTCCTTCTCCTCGGCCATCTTCAAACCGGCACTGCGCAATCTGGCCACCAGTTCTTTGCTGGAATCAAGCGCGAAAAACTCGCTGATACTTGCCGAGATTTTTGCCCCCACTTCCTCTACCGCTTCCAGTTCCGCTGGGGAGGCGGAAATCAACTTGTCCATACTGCCAAAATGCGCCGACAACAGTCTGGCTGTACGCTCACCGACAAAGCGAATACCCAGCCCGTAAAGCAAGCGCCAAAGCGGTTGTTCCTTGCTTTTCTCTATCGCGGACAACAAATCTTCCACCGACTTTTCCGCTTTCCGCTCCAAGGCCAGCAGTTCCGCTTTTTTGCCAGCTAATGCATAAATATCGGCTATATCCGCAATCAAGCCGGCAGATAGCAGCTGCTCTGTCAAAGCCGGCCCCAGATGCTTAATATCCATGGCACTGCGGGAAGCAAAGTGGACGATTCTTTCCGCCACCTGAGCCGGGCAAAACGGGTTTAAACAACGCAAAGCTACCTCCCCCGGAAGACGGCCGGCTTGCGCTCCGCAAACAGGGCAAAATTCAGGCATGATAAAAGGTACTTCCGCTCCGGTGCGCCTAGATTTTACTACTGCCACAACTTCGGGAATAATCTCGCCCGCTTTCCGGACAATCACATAATCTCCGCTACGCACATCCTTTTCCCGGAGAATATCTTCATTATGCAGACTGGCCCGCTTCACCACAGTTCCGGCAAGCAACACGGGTTCTAACTCCGCTATCGGCGTAAGCGTACCTATTCTGCCTACCTGAACGGTTATGCCCAGCACTTTGGTCTGTGCCTGTACTGCCGGAAATTTATAGGCAATGGCCCAACGAGGGCTCTTGGCCGTATTTCCCAAGCGCTTCTGTAATGACAAATCGTTTATTTTTATCACCAAACCGTCAATCTCATATGGTAGTGCAGCACGTTTGACACGCCAACTCTCGCAATAGGACACCACCTCTTCTAATTGCCGCAAGACCACAGTCTGAGAACTTACCCGCAGCCCCAAATCTTTCAGGGAGTTAAGCGCCGCAGAATGGGAATGGGGCTGCAGTTCGGGTGAATAACCTAACCCATAAACCACCACCTCCAAATTTCGGGAAGACGCCACTTGAGGATCCAACTGGCGCAGACTGCCGGCGGCAGCGTTTCTGGGATTAGCAAAGAGCGGCTGGTTCTGAAGACTTCGTTCCTCGTTTAGCGCCAGAAATGACGAACGGGGCAAATAAACTTCCCCTCTTGCTTCCAGTGTCACTGGTTTTCTCAACCTCAAGGGAATGCTTTTCACCGTACGCAGGTTATGGGTGATATCTTCCCCCACTTCTCCGTCACCGCGGGTGGCGCCCCGCACAAACAAGCCTGCTTCGTACTGCAATGATACTGCCAAACCGTCCACTTTCAGCTCCACCACAAATTCCAGTTGCGCTTCAGGCACAAGCTTCATGGCACGACTGACAAAATTGCGCAATTCGCCGATATTTAGAGCGTTCTCCAGGGAGAGCATAGGAAGACGGTGAACAACCGTGGCAAAACCTTCCCGCGGCTGGCCACCGACACGCTGCGTTGGAGAGTCCGGGCTGATTAAATCAGGGAATTCACGCTCAATTTCAGCTAATTCACAGACGAGGGCATCAAAATCAGCATCACTGATTAACGGCTTATCCATCACATAGTAATGATAATTTTGTTCATCAATTTTTTCCCGTAGCTGCCTTAACCGCTTCCGGGCAGCATCCTTCTCCATGATTTGCACCTCACTCTACTTTGCGGAGCGGAGCGTAACGAGCAATCTGCTTTTTTAAGCCTAATGCCGGAAAATGAATGGTTAGCACCATATCGCCATCGCTTAAGTTATCTACAGCTTGGACTATGCCCACGCCCCATTTGCCATGTTCCACCTTGTCTCCTGCAACCAAATTCCCAGCTTGGCCGGGAATAACAGGCACTACCGGCGCGGGAGCTTTTAAATCCTCAGCCAACACAGTCACGGGAATCTCCGCCAAAAAGCGTGACGGCAAATTTTGCATCGCCTGTCCAAAAATATTTCGTCTTTTTGCGTATGTCAAGAAAAGGATCCTCTGTGCCCGGGTAATGCCAACATAACAGAGCCGTCTTTCTTCTTCTATGCCGTCTGCCGTTTCAGAGGAGCGCACATGAGGAAAAAGCTCTTCTTCCATGCCAGTCAAAAAGACTACCGGAAACTCCAGACCCTTGGCGGCATGCAGCGTCATCAATACAACCTGCCGCCCAAACTCATCGCTAAATGCGTCCAAATCACTGATTAACGCAGTATGTGTTAAAAATGCGGTTAACGTTTTCTCACTGGAACCTTTCATGAATTCCTGCGCTACGGTGATGAATTCCCGCAGATTTTCCACGCGGCTCTGCGCCGCATCCGTCCCTTCGGCCTTCAACTCATCCAGGTAACCGCTGCTGATTAGTACCTGCTCAACCAACTCATCCACACTTTTTTCGCTCATTTGCATCAACTTTTCTATGAGTAGCGCAAAATCCTGCACTTTTTTCAGAGGGCCGGAGCCAAGCTCGGCATCTGCGGCAAATCTCAGTGATTGGAAAAGCGAAAACTGCTTTTCCTGAGCCAGTAAGCGCAATCTTTCCAGGCTAGCCGCACCAATACCGCGGCGTGGTACATTGATGATACGCAGCAGGCTCACATCATCAGCCGGGTTATCCAGTAGCCGTAGATATGCCAAAATATCTTTTATTTCTTTCCTCTCCCAGAAGCGAACACCGCCAATCATCTGATAAGCAATATTTTCTCGCACCAAAACCTCTTCGATGGCGCGGGACTGGGCATTCGTGCGGTAAAGAACGGCAAACTGATCATAATTGGCGGAAAGAGCACGGATTTCCCCGGCAATAAAACGGGCTTCTTGGTACTCATCTTGGGCTGCAAAAACATTGATCGGATCGCCCGCACCTTGTCGTGTCCAAAGATTTTTCTCTTTGCGCCCCGCATTATTTTTAACCATCTGATTTGCTGCTGTCAAAATATGTCCAGTAGAGCGGTAGTTTTCTTCCAGCTTGACTACTGTTGCGTCAGGCCATTCACGTTCAAAATCAAGGATATTGCGAAGATCGGCGCCACGAAACTGATAGATAGACTGGTCATCATCGCCTACCACACAAAGATTCCTATGAGAACCGGCCAGCATGCTGACAATTTTATATTGTACGCGATTAGTATCTTGGTATTCATCTACCAGAATATAGCGGAATTTTTTCTGGTAATGCGCCAGCACAGCAGGGTAATCGGTCAAGAGTCTGACTAAATAAAGCAGCAAATCGTCAAAGTCCAGCGCGTTGCTCAAGCGTAGCCGCTCCTGGTAATTCTTATAAATACGAGCGATAGTCCGCGTATAGAAATTATCGGCTTCCTCTGCGTAACGGTGCTGGTCAATCATTTCATTTTTTGCTCTGCCGATTACCGCCAGTACACTTCGCGGCTTGAAGCGAGAGTCGTCCAAAAGCATCTCCTTCATCACATTCTTAACTACCGTCTGTTGATCACCATCATCATAAATAGCAAAAGAGGAGGTAAGGCCAAGAAGTCCCGCATTTTCCCGGATTAGGCGGACGGCGGCGGCGTGAAAAGTGGAAGCCCACATCCCAGGGATTTTTCCCACCAACTCTTCAATCCGGCTACGCATTTCCGCGGCTGCTTTATTAGTAAAAGTTAACGCCAGAATCTCCCATGGAGCCACCATTTTTTCCTTAATCAGATAGGCAATGCGGTGAGTAATTACCCTTGTTTTCCCGCTGCCGGCACCAGCTAAAATTAAAAGCGGTCCGTCTACACACTCCACAGCCTTTCGCTGCGCCTCATTCAAATCTGTCAATTGTTTCATTGCAGCAGCCTCCTAATGTTAAGCAGAAAAAAAGCAGCTGCGCACTGCTTTTTTTTTATTTGATTTGCGAAGCACATCTTTCTTTGCAACTTATCCTCTCTCCCTTATTTCTCCGATGGCACTACCACCAAAAACGGGGACATGAAGTGTTTCTCATCTTTTTTGGTCAAGCCGGGAAAGAACCAGGCTATAGCCGCCCGCACCATATTGTAAATATCGTTTGACCCGACTGATGGTAGCAGTACTGGCTCCCGTCTCTCCTTCAATCTGTTGATATGTTTTTCCGTTATGCAGCATCCTCGCAACCTGGAATCGCTGAGCTAACGCCTTCAGTTCACTAATAGTGGCAATATCTTCGAAAAACCGGTAACATTCTTCCTCTTTTTCCAAGAGCAAGATGGCGCGAAACAACACATCCATGCTCTCCCCTTGCAGCTTAGGGTTAGCCACAGTCACACCTCCGACAGTTTGCTCACTTTATTATTCGTGAAGCGTCAGCTAAATCCTTCCTGCTAAAATTCATTCCCTGCTGCCGCCATGAATTCTCCGCCTCTTTAATACAACTCCACCCTCTCCCTCGCTGCACTCCACCCTCTCCCTCAGAAACCTTATTCCCTCTCCCTCTGGGAGAGGGTTAGGACAAAAAAATCCAAGGCTGGCTCCCGACTTTTTCATCCGCTAGGGATTGCCACCACATCGCGTTGACCTAACGGTCCTGAGCACCCCGCAAGAATAAGGGGGAATCCCCCGGAGCGTCCCCCAATGCATTGGATCGTAGCTTCCCTGTAGGATATAATTTCCTCTGCAACAAGAAAAAAAAGCCGTTTCCGGCTTTTTTTTGCTCATAATCGCCCTTTGGCGTAGTAAGCTTCATTTTTCTCGAAGAAACGCTGTCCAACCTGACAGGCAGGACAGACACGAGGAGCTTCCAGTGAAACAGCAACATAACCACAGTTTAAACACTTCCAGGGCACTTCCTCATCCCTTTTAAAGTTTTTACCCTCTTGCAGTTCAGCTAACAAATCAAGATAACGTTTTTCATGCGCCTCCTCCGCCGCTGCCACTGCAGCAAAAAAATCAGCGATCTCGGCCAGACCTTCTTCTCGCGCTTCCGCTTCAAACTGCTTATACATGCTCGTCCACTCGTAATTTTCCCCGCCGGCGGCGGCGGCCAAGTTCTCGGATGTGCTCCCGATTAACCCTAGATATTTTGCCGACCTGCGAGCATGGGCAACTTCATGGTGCGCCGTCTCCTCAAAAATAACGGCAATTTTTTCATATCCCTCTCTACGCGCTGCCTCTGCAAAGTAAACATACTTATTTCTGGCCTGTGATTCACCGGCAAAGGCACTCTTTAAGTTTTGTTCTGTCTTTGTACCTTTTAATTCCATTTACTACTCCCCTTTCCTTATCTCACTTCGTCCATATATTGCCCAAAAACTGGTTAATTCCTTCTTAATCGGCAAAATGTAAGCAATTTTTAATAACTTTTTTCCAAATGCTACCGCCTACTACCGCAATTTTTCCAGACGCTCCCGCACAAGGCGAAAATCTGCTGCCAGCAACTCGGCTTTTACCGTGCCGCGCAAAACAGCCGCCGGATGATATGTGGGGCAAACCAGGTAGCTGCCGCCGGCAAAACAGCCGCCGCGCACATCAGACAAGCGAATCTTAGGCCCTAAAAGATTCTGCGCGGCCACCAAACCTAGACAAACCACAATTCTGGGGCGAATTAACGCCAATTGATTAAGTAAAATAGGCTTGCAGGCCTCCAGCTCTTTTTTGTTGGGGTTACGGTTCTTAGGCGGACGGCACTTGCACGAGCCGGTGATAAACAGATCTTGCCGCTCAATACCAGCCTTCGCCAAAATCTCAGTTAACAACAACCCGGCTCGTCCCACAAAGGGCCGCCCAGTTTCATCCTCTGTTGCCCCCGGGGCTTCGCCCAACAAAAAGAGAGCAGCATCAGTCGGCCCCTCACCAAACACCACTTGCTGCCTACCTTCGCCCAGTTGGCATTTCCTGCATTCTCTGGCATAGCACTGCAGGCTGTCTAAATTGCTTATCACTTATTACCTCTTTTCTGCACTCCTTTACCGGCCGCATTAGAGCTGAACCCTTTCAGGGTGACTGTAAATATTAAAGCGGCTGCCCCGTACAAAACCAATCAGCGTAATCCCCAGCTTTTCAGCCAGTTCCACGCTTAGTGAAGTCGGTGCTGCTCTTGAAATAAGCAGCGGGATACCCAGCCTTGCTGTTTTAACGAGAATCTCGGAAGAAATTCTGCCGCTTGTCAGCAAAACCTTATCTGTAATCGCAACCATGTTTTTTAAACAGAGACCGACAATTTTATCTACTGCGTTATGCCTGCCTATATCTTCGCAAAAATAAATAACTTCTGTGGGCGTACAGAGCGCAGCACTATGAACCCCTCCTGTCTGCGCAAAAAGAGCGGCCTTTTCTTGCAGTATCCGGCTCAAATTTATAACTTGCAAATAATTAATACGTAGCGTTGATTGCACAGGAACCATCTTTAATGAATCTAAGACACTAAAAAATACTGTACCCTTGCCACAACCTGAAGTAATTGTCCGCTTGCCATACAACTTCTCTACGAGTGAACCACCTTCAGTTTCAACGAAAACAAACCCATCTCCCTCATCTACCCTCAGGGAAGAGATGTCGGCATAACTGCGAATTAAGCCTTCCGAGCGAAGAAAGCCGACGGCTAACATATCAGCCAACTCCGGGGTAAAGAGCAAAGTCACAAACTCCTGCCCATTCAAATAGATAGTTAACGGTTTCTCGCGGATAACTGAGTCTATAAGTTGCCGAATCCCGCTGGCGTCTGCTCTGAAGATGACCTTTTGCTCCATTCTCTCATCCATAAAAGTCTCCATTCTGACTAACTCCGTTTTCCTAATTCCATCGCACTAATTTCGGCAAAAATTTTTCTTTTCCTGCAGATGTTTATCCCTGGAAATTAGTAGAGGACCGCAGGAATAACATCCCGCGATCCTCTTTTTCTTTAACAAGCTTGTTCCTGGGCTAGCTAACAACTCTTATCGAGCAACCACTATGCGGAGGAGGCCGCTTTTACAAGCTCCTGACTGCGGCGCTGTTTCTCCTTACCCTTTGCCGGGAAAATAATGACTGACAAGACCGCTGAGCAGCAAGCGAAGTTGAACGAGCACAAGGCCAAAGAGGAGGCCACAGGCAAGAAAGTGCGGGGACG
>QLUI01000020.1 GCA_018725345.1 Bacillota bacterium
ACGAATTGGATAACTCGTTGATTCGAAATTTAGTTGGTCAGCGCGGCAGCTCGATTGCTTGTGAAGTGATGGCTACTTTTTTGCCGCGGGTAGTTATAGATTCTCTGCGAGGCGTTCTAGAATTGGCTGGGCTAAGCCTGCGAAGCTTAACTTTGGAGCCAATTGCTGCGCTACAGATGGTCGTACCTGAGGAAATGCGGCGACTTAATGTCGCTCTGGAGAAAGGCCGCACCAGATACAATTAACAGTTAATGATAAAATTGTGAAAGTTTCTCTAAAAGAGGTGCATTTTTCTTTAAACAAGAGGTGGATTTTTCTTTAAACAATCGGAAAGTTCTCCTAGGAACTCCACTAACCTCAGGTGATAGTGTGGAGATCAATGTTGTAAACCACGAGATTACCATGGCTGATATCCTCAATATCATTAACTTTCAGGGCACACCGTCACCAGGTCAGAACAAACTGGTGCTGCGGATTAACGGCCGGGAAGCGCAGTTTACTACTTCCATTAAGGATGGTGACTGTTTAGAAATTGGCTGGACAATTTGAAGGAGGAGATTATTTTGGGCGAAGGATTTAATTTTTTTCAACTTATCTGGCTATTTTTCATTATTTCCGCTTTAACTCCGGTACTGCGGCAGGCGCGGATGGAAGCCGCCCGGATTCGCTTAATTCGCAGCCTGGAAAAAAAACGCAAGTCCCGTGTGATTACTCTTGTTCATCGCCAGGAATCACTCGCGCTGTTTGGCATTCCAATAACTCGCTATATCAATTTGGAAGACTCAGAACAAATTCTGCGTGCCATTCGACTGACCCCTGCAGATATGCCTATTGATTTGCTTTTGCATACACCGGGAGGGCTTGTGCTGGCTTCCGAGCAAATTGCCCATGCTATAAAGAAACATTCTGCCAAAGTTACAGTCTTTGTTCCCCATTATGCCATGTCTGGCGGCACTATGATTGCACTGGCTGCTGATGAAATCGTTATGGACGGCAATGCGGTATTAGGGCCAGTTGATCCCCAGCTAGGCCGTTATCCTGCAGTATCAATTTTAAAAGCTGTCCAGGCTAAGGATGCAAATGAGGTGGATGATGAAACGCTGATTCTAGCCGATGTGGCTGAAAAAGCAATTAAGCAGGTAAAGAAGACGGTCAAAGTAATTTTGTGGGAAAGACTGGGTGAGGAGAAGGCCGAGGAAGTAGCAAATCTGCTGACAGAGGGCCAGTGGACACACGACTATCCTATTACCTGCACCGAACTGGGTGAGATGGGGTTAAATACCTGTGGTCTCCTGCCGCAAGAAATCTATGAGCTGATGGATCATTTCCCGCAGCCGATAAAAATTAGATCTGCTGTTCAATATATACCCATTCCCTATGACAAGGAAAAAAAAATAAGACCCTAGGGTCTACTAAGATAATTTTGTTAGACAATGCCTCAGCAACCACAGAAGGAACGAGCGAGTGCAGCAGCTTTCTGGACAACTTCCTCTACTGTTTGGGCAAAAAGGACGACCTGCGGCTCCTTGTCAGGGGTATCCTCTAAGATTAGAGCAACAGGTACAGAAGCAAGAGTCGAAAATTGTGTGTTCAGCGTTACTGCTCGATAGTTTATGGAGTTGATTGCCGAAGCTATTTCCGGGGTATGACGCAAGTTAATCATGGCACGGATACGGGGGTCTATTTTGTGTGCGGTCAGAAGGTATTCGGCAGGAAAGAGGCTACTGCCAAAAGTTGGTTCGCCTACTGCGCCAATCTGCCGGTGGCAGAGAAAAAGAGGTGCTGGGTAGGAGATAATTTGAGCCAAGCTGCCGGCTCCTTCTTGGCAATAGAAGATATTGGTGCGACCGGCTGCTATTAAATTGGCGGCTGGTTTTGTTTTTTGCAACAAGGAGAGGGCTTTTGCCATATCCCGTGAAATACGTCCCAGCTCTAGTTCTTTAAAAATGGCTCCCATCGGGTTGGTCGGTCCGTAACCGCTACCAACAGAAAAACCGTAGGCAATTGCATTAGTAATAAACTTTTTGGCTCTGCCGAAAGCATCCAACGGGGTCAATCCCTTAGCTAAATAGGCGGTAATGGCAGCGGCATAGGTACAGCCGGTGCCATGGGTATTGATCGTGTCAAGTTTGTTTTCACTAATCGTGTGTGTATCCTTGCCGTCAAAGAAAACATCTACCATCTTTGTGCCCTGAAGGTGTCCACCTTTTATCAATACGTGTCGTGGGCCAAGGCGGTGAATTTCCCTGGCGGCTACCACCATCTCCGCCACAGAAGAAATTTCTCTGTCTAAGATAATCTCCGCTTCCGGCAAATTAGGTGTAACGACCATGGCTAAAGGAAACAGTTTATCCCGCAGCACATCAACGGCTTGTTCCGGCAAGAGTCTATGCCCGCTCTGGGCTATCATTACAGGGTCTACGACAAGGTTTGATATTCTATACTTGGTCAAGATGTCTGCCACGATGCCTATTATATCGACATCGCCTAGCATGCCGGTCTTTGCTGCGTGAACCGGGATATCAGAAAGAACGGCCTCTAGTTGACAAGCGATAAACTCTGGCGGTACTACATGGATGCCGTGGACCCCTTGGGTGTTTTGCGCCGTTAAAGCTGTAATTACGCTAGTGCCGTAAACGCCAAGGGCAGCAAATGTTTTTAAGTCGGTCTGGATTCCGGCACCACCCCCGGAATCCGATCCGGCTACAGTTAATACTTTATACATGGCTTCACCCCTAGTCCCCAAAGGAAATGCCCACAGATTTGGCGGCTTTGACCAGCTCGCAATCGGGCTTGACCAGTTTTTGCTCTGCAACTGCCGCTTCTAGCGATACAGACTGAACGGTGCTACTGCAAAGGCAGACCATCTTGCCAAATTCTCCGTTTAAGGCAAGTTCGACCGCTTTTACCCCAAAGCGGGTGCCAAGAATACGGTCAAATGGTGTGGGTGTTCCGCCGCGCTGTAGGTGGCCAAGTACTGTGACCCTAGTTTCTACGCCATAGTTTTCTTGGATTTCACGGCCAATTATGTCTGCCACTCCGCCGAACTTATTATGATGGGGGTTATCTTTTACTTCCGTTTGAAAGATAAGGCGTCCGTCTGGAAGTTTAGCACCTTCCGCTACAACAATGATCGAAAACTTTTTGCCGCGCAGGCGGCGATCAGAGATTTTTCTGCAGATAGCCTCATAGGAAAAAGATATTTCGGGAATAAGAATTACGTCAGCTCCGCCGGCAATCCCGCTATGTAGAGCTATCCAGCCGGCGTCACGACCCATCACTTCCAAAATCATTACTCGGTGATGGGATTCTGCGGTGGTATGCAGTTTGTCAATGGCGTCTGTGGCGGTATTCAATGCTGTGTCGAAACCGAAAGTAACGTCAGTAGCAGATAAATCATTATCGATAGTTTTAGGAATACCAACAACCTGGACCCCTTTTTTGTAAAGCTCATTGCCAATGTTAAGGCTGCCGTCGCCACCAACTATCACCAACGCGTCCGCATCCATTTCAGCTAGATTGGCGATTGCTCGTTCCGAGACATCGCCCCAGACGGTTTTGCCGTTTTCCTCCCCTATCGGATAGCGAAATGGATTGTCTCGGTTAGTAGTGCCGAGAATGGTGCCGCCACGATGTAAAATACCAGAAACATCTTTGTCTTCCAGCAGAAAAGATTTGTTTTCGATTAAACCGCCAAAGCCATCCATTATTCCCATTACTTCTACTTTATAGCGATGAAATGAGGTTTTTGCCACAGCTCGAATCACCGCATTCAGCCCTGGACAATCGCCGCCGCCGGTAAGAATGGCAAGTCTTTTTAGTTTATGCCGCAAATCATATACCTCCTAGTATTACTTTTTGGGTAGACTTTTTCTGACAAGTATTCCACAACCATACTGAGAAATCCTTTCTCGAAGCATGCGGACAAACTTCATAAACTTACACAAAGTTGACAGAAGATCCTTCCGTTTTTAACAAAGCACTGTTATAATGAAAAATGTTGTAACTAAATAATTTATTCAACAAGAACGACAAAAACTCTTTTAGGAGGAGAAACAAGAAAATGAAGAAGTTTTCACAAATTAGGGTTGCAGTTTTACTAGTACTTGCTTTCCTTTCAATCGGACTTTTGAGTGGGTGTGGTGGAGGAGACCAAGTTCAACCACCCGCACAAAATAACGATGTGACTCCGGATCCGGCAGGAGAAATGCCAAGCGGTTCTTTTCAAATCAAAGGTTCTGATAGTGAAGTAAATGTGGTGCAGTCTCTTGTGGAAGCATTTTATGAGATAAACCCCAATGCAGAATTTTCTGTAACCGGTGGCGGTTCCGGCGTCGGTATTTCCTCCTTGATTGCTGGTGAGATTGATATAGCAAACTCCTCTCGGCCAATGAGCGATTCAGAAATTGAAAGCGCCCGAGCTAATGGGGTGGAGCCAACTCCGATCGTTTTTGCTATGGATGGTCTGGCTGTGATTCTCCACGCTGACAATCAGGTAGAGAACTTGACATTGGAACAGGCTGGAAAGATTTTTGCCGGCGAAATCACTAACTGGAGTGAAGTTGGTGGTGCAAATGCGCCTATCTCCCTTTATGGACGACAGAGCAACTCAGGCACATATGTATTTTTTAGAGAGCGCGTTGTCAAAGCGGATTTTTCACCTGCAAAGAAAAATATGAACGGTAATTCACAAATAGTGGAAGGTGTTCGTGCCGACGTAAGCGGCATTGGCTATGTTGCCATGGGGTTCATTCAAGGAGCTACCGGTATTAAGGCAGTAGGCTTGGCTGAAACGGATGCTGGTCCCTTTGTAGTACCAACTGAACTTGACAGGGTAAAAGCAGGGGAGTATGTATTGACACGTCCGCTTTACCAGTACTATAGCGGTCAGCCTACAGGTGCATTATTACAGTTTCTTGAGTTTATATTAAGCGCAGAAGGGCAACTTATTGTCGAAGAAGCAGGATTCCTGCCTGCTACAGTCGAATTTATGCAAAAGAACAGAACTTATCTGAACTAAGCAGAGCTTGTTTATTCCTTTCCTTGCTCTTGCCGGCGTCTAGTAATAAGGTTTCGCTGTTGACTTTCCTTTAAGAGAGCCGTAGCCTGGCTCTCTTTCCCCATGTATTAAAGCAGAAGGGGGTTTATTTCTGAATAGAAAGTTTGAAACTGCTATTGCGTATTTTTTTACGCTAAATGGAGCATTTGTCGTCATGGTTTTAGTAGGGATCTTCGCTTTGTTACTTAACAGCAGTTTTGCCGCCTGGCAGGATGTGGGGTTCATCAGTTTTCTCACCGGACGGGTTTGGAATCCGTCTGGATTTGTCTCCTCGCATTTTGGGATTTTTACTAAAATTGTGGGAACGCTGATGGTTACAGCCGGAGCCATGATAGTTGCCGTACCTCTTGGTATTGCAACCGCAGCATATCTGGCCGAAGTGGCTACTCCGTGGGAACGGGAGGTTGTCAAACCGGTGATTGAAATGTTGGCGGCAGTTCCGTCTGTTGTACTCGGTTTTTTTGGAATTGTGGTTCTTTCACCGCTGCTGGCTAGAATTTTCAACTTGCCTAACGGCTTGAATGCGTTAAACGGTGCTATCCTGCTGGGCTTGATGTCGTTACCAACAATTATCAGTATTGCCGAGGATGCGTTAACTGCAGTACCAAAAGAGTACAAAGAAGCATCGCTAGCATTAGGCGCCACTCGTTGGCAAACTTTGTCCCGAGTCATCATTCCGGCTGCAGGCTCCGGCGTTACTGCTGCTATCATGCTGGGGATAGGTCGATCTTTGGGAGAAACGATGACGGTAATTATGGCCACAGGCAATGCTCTGCAATTTCCCAGTAATTTTTTCTCTTCTGTGCGTACTATGACTGCTACTATAGCCATTGAGCTAGGCGAAGTTCCGGCAGATACTACCCACTACTACACTCTGTTTGCCATCGGCTTTGTTCTTTTTAGCATGACCTTCTTAGTTAGCCTATTAGCAGATATTTTCCTGCACCGGGCAGGTGAGATGAAAAAGCTATGACAAAAAATCAACTGTTTTCCGCTCCAGGCGGGCTTGCAGCTGACTACTTGCGTCGCAAAGGACATCCCTCACTAGTGGAGGGAGTAGCTTTTGTTTTATTAAGATTGTCGATGCTCTTCGTGATTGCTGCTATATTTTTTATTTTCTACGATATTTTCAGTAAGGGTGTAGGTGTGATAAGTTGGGAGTTTATCACTGCCATGCCGCGGCGTGGTATGACAGAGGGAGGTATTTGGTCGGCTGTACTCGGGACAGTTTATCTTACTTTAATTACGGCTGTAGCATCTGTTCCGATTGGTGTTTTTGCCGCCATCTATTTGAATGAGTATGCCAAGAAAAATACGTTTACACGAATTATTCGTCTTTCCATTCGCAACTTAGCCGGCGTACCGTCGATTGTTTACGGTCTTTTTGGGGTGGCTTTGTTTGTTCGCGCTTTGGAACTTGGGACAAGTCTTCTCTCGGCAGGCTTGACGCTTGGCTTGCTAACTTTGCCGGTTACAGTTACGGCCTCTGAGGAAGCACTGAAGTCTGTGCCAGATTCCTTTCGGGAGGGTGCGCTAGCACTTGGAGCTACAAAGTGGCAGGCGATCCGTACAAATGTTATTCCTTCAGCACTACCAGGCATTATCACCGGGATGATTCTCGGTATATCTCGAGCTGCGGGAGAGACGGCGCCAATTCTCTTCACCGGAGCAGCTTTTTATCTGTCAAGCCTACCCAGCTCTCTTTCTTCAAGATTTATGGCCTTGCCATATCATCTGTTTATTATGTCTACCCAGCATCACAGTATTGAAAAAGTCAGGCCTATCGCGTATGGGACTGCCTTGGTTTTGATTGGGCTAGTGGTGACGATGAATATGTCAGCTATTTTATTACGTACTCATTATCGCAAAAAAATGAGAGGTTAGGAGATTTTTATGGAAACTAATATAGTGATTCAGGTTAAAAAGCTGGATCTCTATTATGGCAAATTTCAGGCTCTAAAAAATATCAATATGGAAATCAGCGGGCAGGAGGTGACGGCACTCATCGGTCCCTCGGGCTGTGGCAAATCCACTTTTTTGCGTACACTGAACCGCTTAAACGATTTGATTGACAGTGTGCAAATTGAAGGTGATGTTTCGATTGACGGCAATAATATTTATGATAAATCCTGTGACGTGGTAGCACTGCGTAAAAAAGTTGGTATGGTTTTTCAAAAGCCAAACCCTTTTCCTAAAACAATTTATGATAACGTAGCTTACGGGCCGCGAGTCCATGGGATTAAAGAGAGAAAAAAGCTGGATGCGATCGTAGAAAAGAGTTTACGAGAAGCGGCACTTTGGGAAGAAGTAAAAGATAACTTAAGCCGGTCAGCGTTACGACTTTCCGGTGGGCAGCAACAACGATTATGCATTGCTCGAGTACTTGCGGTGGGGCCTGATGTGGTCTTGATGGATGAACCTACATCTGCGCTTGATCCTATTGCTACTCAAAAGATCGAGGATTTAATCCGAGAACTTAAAGAGAGGTTTACTATTGTCATCGTCACTCATAATATGCAGCAGGCAGCCCGGGTTTCCGACAGCACTGCGTTTTTTTTAAACGGGGAAGTGCTGGAGATGGGGGAGACTGAGATTATGTTTACACACCCCTTGGATCAGCGCACTGAAGATTATATTACCGGGAAATTCGGTTAGAAGAAAGGAATGGGTTAGATGATTCAACGCAGTGAATATCAAAAGTCTCTGGAAGAGTTGCTACAGGATATTTTGAAAATGGGTGGCTTGGTAGAAGAGAATATCTCTCGAGCTATGGATTCTTTGGCTAAACAGGATTTAGAATCGGCGGACAAAGTTTTTGCTGTGGAAGAAGAAATAGATAAGCTGGAGCGAAAAATTGAGAAGGCCTGTTTGCGTTTAATCGCTACTCAGCAACCCCTGGCTAAGGATTTGCGCAAAATTGCTTCTGCTTTAAAAATTATTACCGACTTGGAGCGTATAGGAGATTATTCGGTAGATATAGCAAAGGTTACAAGGAGAATCGGCAATGAGAAACTGATCAAACCTCTGATAGACCTGCCCCAAATGACTCGTATCGTGCAGGAAATGGTCAAAAATTCCCTTGACGCCTATGTCGCAGAAGATGTGGAGCTGGCGAAGGCTGTAGGCAAAGATGATGATAAGGTTGACGCCTATCACAAACAGATTTTTAGGGAATTACTGGTGCTAATGATGGAAAACCCACGGACAATTGATCAAGCAACTAATTTGCTCTTTGTCAGCCGTTCTTTGGAGCGCATTGCTGACCATGCCACAAACATCAGCGAAAGCGTAATATACCTGGTAAGTGGTAAGCGAATTGATTTGAATGAGTAGAAATAGAGGAGAATAGTGTCACGCCGCTGTAGTAAAGATTAAAAAGAGGTGGTTTACTTGGCACGTATTCTGGTTGTTGATGACGAGGAAACTATTGTTGAACTAATCTCTTTCAATCTTGAAAAGGAAGGCTTTATTGTCGATACTGCCACTGATGGACAGGAAGCGCTGTTAAAAATAGCCACTAAGAAGCCTGATCTGATTGTGCTCGACTGGATGCTGCCTGGGTTAGACGGCCTAGATATCTGCCGCAGAATCAGACAAAATCCCGATACAACAGATATTCCTGTGATCATGCTGACTGCACGGGGCGAGGAAGTAGACAGGATCCTTGGCTTAGAGCTGGGGGCGTCTGATTATGTTACTAAACCTTTTTCTCCGCGGGAACTGGCTGCCAGAGTAAAAGCCCAGCTACGAGCAAGACAGATAAAACCTGCCCTGCAGGAAGAACGAAGCCGAATTGTCCGACAAGGCAACTTATCTCTTGATTTGGATCGCTACTTGGTACAAAAGGATGGAAAGACACTGGATTTACCACCTAAAGAGTTCGAGTTGCTTTTTTTGCTGATCTCTCATCCTGGCCGGGTATTTCGGCGTGTAGATATCTTAAACAAAGTTTGGGGGTATGACTATGTCGCAGATACCCGAACTGTTGATGTGCATATTCGTTATTTGCGCCAAAAAGTCGAGGAAGACCCTCGCAATCCTGTTTTGCTGCTAACTGTACGTGGCATAGGATATAAATTTAAGGAGCCGGATCGATGAAAACCATAAGTGCTAAATTATTTGCTACTTATGGCTTGTTGCTTTTGTTAGCCGTCATGCTAATAGGTGTGGGCACGATTCTTTTTTTTCGCTCTTTTTACTTAGATGTTGTCCGTGCCCGCTTGTCAGATCAGGTACGTGTGACCGGGGAGCTGCTGATACCGCTAATTTTGGACTACCCTGACATCGATCTAGATAAGATAGATTCAGTAATTAACAGACTGGGAAGACTGACTAGCGCAAAAATTACGCTCATTGCTCCTAATGGAGTAGTGCTAAGTGATTCTGCTCGTGAGGCACCTTTGCTGGATAACTACCTTTTATTGCCTGAAATCCTTGCCGCTCGAGATAACCGTGTCGGAAGTTTTGTGCGTATCTCACCTGTTGCAGGCACAGAAGTACTTAACATCGCTCTTTCCCTTGAGAGTGGAGGCCGGCCCTTCGGTTTTCTGCGCTTGGCTTTGCCGCTGACAGAGTTAAACAATGCTATCCGCCGAATTCAGCACGGACTGCTGGCAGGACTGTTCTTGGCATTACTTCTGCTGTTTGGGGTTAGCTTAAAGCTCTCCTCCGGTTTGACGTCGCCCCTGGCACAAATGGTTGATGTGGTGAAGCAAATTGGCGGAGGCAACTTAAAAAGCAGAATATATTTCAACAACAAAATTGAAATCGGTTTGCTTGCTGATGCGATAAACCAAATGACTGATTCACTTCAGATTCAGATTAGTCAGGCCATGGAAAAGAATGACCAGTTGGAAGCTGTTCTGTTCACAATGGTTGAAGGTGTAATTGTTTTCGACGGTGATATCAGGGCAGTGATGGCTAACCCTGCTGCTGAAGAGATGCTGGGGTTGCAAAAAGATACTTGGCGTGGACGCAGCGACCTGGAAATTATCCGCAGCGCCGAACTGCATGAGAAAATATCTACAGTCAGCAGAGAAAAAATATTATTGGAACATGAAATGAGCACTTTTTTTCCGGAAAAGAAAATTCTCAGCATTTCTTTGATGCCTCTCCGTGCTGAAACAATGAAAAAAGCTGGCGTCTTAATAGTGTTCCACGATATTACTCGACTACGACGGTTAGAAGACATTCGCGCAGATTTTGCCGCTAACGTCTCACATGAACTCCGCACTCCGCTTACTGCCATTCGTGGTTTTGCGGAAATTCTTTTAGACGGCGCATATAGTCAACCAGAATCGGCGCTTCGTTTTGCTCGGATTATCCATAACGAGGCTGAACGTTTGTCCGAGCTGATTGAAGACGTGCTGAAGCTTTCTAAAATTGAGAGCGGTAGAGCAGTTATCGCTAAAGAATCGGTAGATGTGTCGGAGTTAGTTAGGGAAGTAACGGGACGTCTTCAAGAAAGAATGAAAAAACATCAAGTTAAAATAGAAATCCCGCCAGACTTGCCGCCCGCCCTGGGAGATAGAGGTTTATTGGCTCAGGCGCTTCACAATTTATTAGACAATGCGATAAAGTATACTCAACTGCAAGGACTCATTGCCGTCAGCGCTAAACAACAAGACGGGGAAATATTTCTTTCGGTTAGAGATAATGGCATTGGGATTCCGGAGGAAGCAAAGGAGAGAATTTTTGAACGGTTTTATCGTGTTGATCGTGCTCGTACTCGCCGCTTTGGTGGTACAGGCCTAGGACTTGCCATTGTTAAACATATTGTGGAAGCTCATAAGGGTGGTTTGCAGTTAAACAGTATCGAGGGAAAGGGAACAGAGGTAATTATCTCCCTGCCGATAGCGAGGAACCCTAAAAAAGCATAGCAGCCGATCGGCTGCTATGCTTTTTTAAACATATCTTTACCTACACCGCACTCAGGGCATTCCCAGTCATCGGGTAATTCAGCAAAAGTTGTACCGGGAATTATACCGTTGTCGAGGTCACCTTCTTCTGGATTATAAACATAGCCGCATACCGTGCAAACCCACTTTTCCAAAAAATATTCCTCCCAAATTTTAATGCAAGCTCAGGATGTTACTTGCCTTCATCATACAATATACCTCAATGATTTACAATCAATTAAGTTAAAAAAGTCATTTGGCTTTTCAATAGGGATAATTTAAGTTATAATGGAAGCAATATGCTGAAGGGAAATAATGAGTGCCGTGCGTAAAATACCCGTTTCGTTATTGCGTCCAGGGATGGTACTTTATCGGCCGGTTTACGGGCCGGACGGACAGTTGTGGCTAAACTCCGGGGTTGAGCTGAAAAGTAAATATATCAACAGTTTATGGCGTGCCGGAATTTCTTTTGTATTTATTAGTGACCCGTTTTTAGCTGATGTAGTGGTGCGTGATCTGGTTTCGGAAGAAACGCGCCGCCATGCAGTAAAAGCCGTCAAAGAAACGCTGCAAAGTGCCAAGCTACTTAAACGGAATAGCCTTTTACTTGACAAGCGTTTTTCTTCTATAGTGGAAAAGCTTGTTCGGGAAGTCCTTGCTAGTAAAGATGTGATGATAAATCTGGCAGACATCCGAGATGTTGATGATTATACATTCTTCCATTCTGTAAATGTGTGCGTATTGTCTCTGCTGAACGCTACGGATTTAGATCTGTCCCAAGCAAGGATGGAAGAATTGGGAGCGGGTGCTCTGCTGCATGATTTAGGTAAAATCTGGATTAGTGAGGTTACTTTAAAGAAAAAAGGAAGCCTTACCCCTGAAGAATATCATGAAGTTAAAAAACATCCCGCCTTCGGCTTTGAAATTTTAAATAGTCAAGCTAAATTTTCTCCTAACAGTGCCAAGGTGGTGATGCAGCATCATGAGCGCTGTGACGGTAGTGGTTACCCACATAATCTTGAAAAAGATGATATCCACTCATATGCCCGATTGGTAATGATTGTGGACGTCTACGACGCACTTACGTCCGAGCGCCCATATCGATTAGGCATGAAACCTCATCAAGCGATTAAAATAATTACTGATTGTACTGAGTCATATGATCACTCACTGCTTACTTCTTTTTTAAAACACATTGCACCTTACCCGATAGGTACGCCACTTCGCCTCAGTAATGGTTATCTGGGAATAGTAATTGAGAACCGCAAGGGAATGCCTTTGCGGCCAGTTATACGTATCTTTAAGAATGGCGATGGGTTCTTTTACCAAGAACCTTTTGACCTGGACTTATTGGACAAGTCCAATTTGCAAATAGTTGATGCATTAAGCGATGCGGAAAGCGAACAAGAGTTACCAGTAATGACAAAACATAAAGGGAGTGATTAAATGTCAACCAACGTAGGGGAAGTTTACAAGTGTGATATTTGCGGCAATGTTGTATCAGTACTAGAGAGCGGAGGCGGCACGCTGGTATGTTGCGGCGAGGCCATGGTGAAGCAGTAGTAATATATCGGCTAGGAAATTATATCATCATTGGTCAGCTAATTTTCCTAGCCGATGGGGGTTATTAAGGGGGAATCCCCCTTAATCTTGCGGGGTGGTCAGGGTCGAAGACCCGTCGAAGGGGCGGCAGCCCCTAAAGAACAAGAAAAACGCGTCTTATGTTAAAAAGCGCGAGCGTTTTTCTTGTTTAACACCCGGAGATTGAATCAGTTCTTCGTTATTTAAAATAACGTGGTAAATAATTTGCGAACGGAGTGAGTTTGCCA
>QLUI01000200.1 GCA_018725345.1 Bacillota bacterium
ATAATTTACCGTACCTTAAAGAACAAATGGGTGTTTGAAGATTTTAATAAATTCAAATTAGCTGTAAATATTTGATAATACAGTCTTTAGGGTAGAGAGTTATTGACTGTTAACATAGGATGAGGAGTAATGGAAAATAACGATTTGTTTAGAAGCGCAGGACACAGAATAAAACATCTTGAAGAAAGAATAAATTCACAAATGAAATTTGCCGAAAGACTTTGCGAATTTCATAAAAACCATTCTGAAAAGTGGCGGACACTTATCCGAAAAGCCGATGGGATTGTTACAGAAGCCGCAGCATCGGGTGAGGTGGAAAAAATATCGGATGCTGTAGCTAATGCTGAAGAAATTCTTAACCCTGTTGCAAAATTCGCAAAGAAATACACAATCTACTGTATAGGTCATGCACACATAGATATGAATTGGATGTGGCCATGGCAGGAGACTGTATTGACAACTGTAGATACGATAAGCACTGTTGTCAAACTCATGAAAAAATTTCAAGACTTCCATTTTAGCCAGAGCCAGGCGAGTATTTACGCCATTCTTGAAAAATACCACCCGGAACTTCTTAATGAAGTCAGAAAATATGTCAGAGAGGGTAGATGGGAGATAACTGCAAGCCACTGGGTGGAATGTGACAAAAATTTAAGTGGCGATGAGGCTTTATGCAGGCATCTTCTTTACACAAGACAGTATATGAACAAACTTTTTGGACTTAAACCCGAAGATGTAGAAATAGATTGGGCGTGTGACACTTTCGGCCATGCAGCAACTGTTCCCTCATATCTTGTCAAAGGCGGAGTGAAATATGTTTACATGCACAGACCCGGTGAATTTGGGCCCACAAGACCTCTTGCATTCTGGTGGAATGCTCCGGATGGAGCAAAGGTGCTTGTTAGAAACGATTCAGGACAGGGCTACAACGGCAAAATAAATTCTGAAATCATAAATCCGCTATGTAATTTCACTGTGGAAACCGGGCTTCCATATGTAATGTATGTTTATGGGGTTGGTGATCACGGCGGCGGTCCCACACAGCAGGATATCATCCGGGCGATTGATATGAACAGATGGCCTATTTTCCCAAACATTGTATTTTCTACTTCAAAAGATTTTTTCAGACGCCTTGAGGAAGATGGCGGAAACCTGCCGGTTCTTGATTGTGAACTTAACTTTGAAATGGCGGGCTGCTACACAACTCAGACTCTCATAAAGAAATGTAACAGACTGGCAGAAAACCGGTTGAACGATGCTGAAAGTATCTCGGCTCTGGTCTTTCGCATCACCGGCCTTAAATACGAGAGCAATAATTTTGAAAAAGGCTGGCGCGACACTTTGTTTTCACAATTTCATGACATTCTTCCCGGATCCGGAGTCTATGACACAAAAACCTATGCACACGGGCTTTTCCAGAAAACAATGGCATCTGTTCTTATGGAAGAAACAAAGGCTCTGAGATATTTTGCATCAAAAATTGACACGGCTTTTGTAAGTGTGCCCGGAAGTTTTCCTGAACATATCAGTGCCATAGGAGCCGGAGCGGGATTCTGTGGACATCAATTTGTAAGCCATGCTGAACAGGGAACAGGATATGGGCCGCGACCTTTTCTAATTTTTAATTCGCAAGGATGGAACAGAAATGAAATAGTAGAGGCGACAATCTGGGACAGCACATCTGAAAGAAGTCATGCGGAATTTGCAAAGGTGCCGTTTATTGTGGTTTCGCCTGATGGTTCAGAACTTGTTCCTCAGGTTCTTTCATCGGGTGCATATTGGGGGCATAATTTTGCAAGAATTGCTTTTCCTGTTGAAATACCAGGGGTTGGTTATGCCGTTTATATTGTTGTGGAAAAGAAAACGGACTCAAAGATAAAGACAGAGCTTCGGCATCTCGGGAGAAAACCCGTATGCCCCTATCTTATAATGGAAAGAGGAATAGAAGGGCTTGAAAACGAATTTGTCCGGCTTGAACTGAACATGGACACAGGTGGCATCGAAAGATTTGTTGATAAAAGAACAGGTGATGATATTATCCTTTCCGGGAATTCATCTTTTCTTGAATATGCGGTTGAAAGACCTCATCCGATGTCCGCATGGATTATAGAACATACTGGAAAAACTGAATCTCCGACCGTATCTTCTATTGAGCGCGTTATTGAAGGCCATTATATCGCCTCTATCAAGGTTGCGCTTAAAATTTATGAGTCTGAATTTAATTTGTTTTATGAAATGAGAGCCGGAGATCCAAAATTGTATATAAAAATAAACGGCACATGGTTCCAGAGGGGGACACCCGCAACAGGGGTTCCGGTTCTTCGTTTTGCGGTGCCATTTGCAATGAAAAACATTAAAGCCCGTTATGAAATCCCGTTTGGGGCCATTGACCGTAACTGTATCAAGGGTGAAGAGGTTCCAGCCTTGCAATGGGCACAAGTCTCAGGGGTTTCCAAAAAAGGCAATGCCGGATGTGTTTTGCTCAACGACTCAAAGCACGGTCATTCCATCAACGGTAATGTCCTGCGGCTGACCCTTATTCGCAGCAGCTACGAGCCCGACACACTGCCAGAGATCGGAAATCACGAAATAAATCTTTCATTGCAACCCTTTTCCAGGGAAATTCCCATTTCTGATGCTGTAAAGGCCGGCAGAAATTTCAATCATCCTTTAATAATAACAGGTACGGATGTCCATTCGGGGAAAATTCCTCCAAAGTCGGCTATCTTCTTGCTAAAATCAGAAGGTGTAATCCTGTCGGCAGTGAAAAAGGCCGAAAACGGCGAGCATCTAATTTTCCGTTTCTTCAACACTTCAGGGGAAAAAGAGGACATAACTCTAACCTTCAATTCCCGTCTTGTTGGCGCTGTTTCAGAGGCATTTGAAACAGATATTTTAGAGCGTCCCTTGGAAAATTCAACTGTTAAGATATCAGGTAATTCTGTGGGGCTTATGATCCCGAAAAAAAGCATAGCAACACTGGCGGTAAAATTTAATCAAAAATAAGAGGAAGATTATATTCCCGGCAGTAACTAATTGTTTTATAACTATAGATTAAACTAAATAAAAATAGATAATTACTGATTATATTATATGGAAAATAGATTTGAAGAGATACAGAATGGCGTGGTGCTTGCAGAATTGGGCGGATATGGAGATGGCCCATATTGCGCAAGGCATGGAGCAGGCGCATCCCTGGTTATGATGGGTACCTATATTATAGAGGAAGGTAACGCAATTCCCTATCCAGCACACTTTGTTTTTAAACCGGGAAGGAAATGTATTTACAGTTCTTATTTGAAAGAACAGGTAATTGTGGCCCGGGAAAGTGGTGCCCGGGTAGGAGTAAGCATAATAAGTACCCAGGTTTCTTATGCCATAGATTTCCTTCTAACAGCTCAAGAGGCTGGTGCTGACTATGCCTCTCTCTGTGTCCATTCCGAAATGGAGATGTTTGTAAAAGAGGGGCTGGGTTATGCACTTTGCCGGCGCGAAAATTCCAAACATTTGAAAAAATGGGCAAAAAACCTGGTTAAATCCCTGCAGATTCCGGTAATATTCAAGATTGGCCTGAATGAGCCTTCTGAAACCATAGCTGCTGTGGATAATATAGCGGAAAGTGGCGTTCCTATTGTCCACATCAATGTGGAAAATACCGAGGCCGGTTCTCCGGGGCTTCAGATATTAAAAAAGCTGGCTGGCCGATGCCTGTTTTTGATAGGAGGTGGTGGCGTTAAAGAGATTGAAGGAGCGCAAAGGGTGCTGGAAACCGGTGCCAATGCCGTAGCGATTGGGACCGCGGCGATGAACAACCCAGACCTCTGTGGACATCTCCAAAATTTACTGAAGAAATTGTGAAAATAAATATATTGCATAAAAATTTCCTTTTTAACTCATTGAATATCAAAGGTATTAGGAAGAGCTGTAAGAATTTGATTTATCAAGCCCGCTCTTTTCGGGTCGGATGAATCCGACCCCTCTGGCTCACCTAACAGTTCGTTTCTCAAGAGGCAGAAAAAAGATGGAGATAAGGAGAGGAGCTCTGGGCTAACAAGGAGGAGGTAAAAATGAAGAGGTTCATTTTACTGGTCGGCATATTTTTGGGTTTATTGCTTTTCCTTGG
>QLUI01000201.1 GCA_018725345.1 Bacillota bacterium
ATCAATGCTTACTTCGCATGGCGTTTCCTGTTTAGTTTTCAAAGAACATCTCATTCTGCTTGCCTGACTTAGTTCAGCAGGAACTTTATTATATCAGCTTTTCACTGTCCATGCAAGTACCATTTTGTGAACTCAGGACTGACGCATGAAAAATGCTCACACCCTGTTATCTTACGACACTTTCACAGGAAAATATTGCGAAAATATATTTCGTTTCAGACCCTACAAGCCTTGCTATGTCTGCACTTTAAAAGTCATGCGTCAGCTCTGTTGTGAACTGTCGATATACTGTTTCTTATTCGGTTCGCTGTGACACAAGTCACATCCTAACATGTTTACTGGCACTTGTCAATAAACAAAATTGCTCTATGTGTATGAATGTGATACTATCATCCTGTAGGCAACATTAGAAAAACTCTTACATAAAAGAGCGGGATAAATGCTGTATTGAGCAGCCACCCGCTGCAAGAAATTGTTTATTTTTGCGGCAAATACTTGATTCCTGTATCTTTACGGTTAAAATCGTGTATATTTACATCAATTACTTAAATCATCTATCTTTACAGGAACTGCATAAGTCGTGTATATTTAATTGAGCAACTAAAGAAAGGTGGTTTTCTCAGCTGTAATATTCAATTTAATACGCAAAAACTATTTCTGCAAAATATTTTATTATTGAGGAGACGATAGAATGGACGTGCCAGACTTTTTGTATCTGGTAAGTTTACTTTTAACAATTTTAGTGGCTTTTTTGTTCCTTCGTTACCTTTATTGGGGATTCATCTCTAGGAAATATTACTGGAAAAGACTTAATCTTCTCTCAGCGCGGAAGGTGATGGAAGAAGCTCAAGAGAAGAACCTGCCTAACCCCCACTTCTCCGTTATGGTTCCGGCAAAAGATGAAGCTGAGGTTATAGCCAATACTATTGAACACTTGGCTACGCTTAACTACCCTCACGATCAATACGAAATTGTTGTAATTACAGACGGGAAAGAACTTGATTCAAAAAAGAATGACATCAATAGAATCACAACCCAAGATATTGTTGAAGAAAAGATCAGAGAATTTGCCACACGAAGTAATGTGCCTACCTTGAAAAATGTAGTCGTTCCTTATGACTTTGAAGGACGAATTGATGGGATATGCTTAGGCAGAGAAGTGACTTCCACAAAAGCCCGTGCTTTGAATTACGGATTGCGGTTCATCTGCGCTAAAACAACTATCTGCAGTTTCTTTGATGCAGAAAGCAGGCCTGAGAAAGATATTCTGCTGCATCTTGCTAACCGCTACATTGCCACATCAGGTAAACAAAAATTATGGCAGGGACCTGTCTTTCAGGTGCGTAACTTCTACCAGCTTGGTCCGCTTAATAAGGTCATCGCTCTTTACCAAGCGTTGGCCCATGAGTGGTATTTGCCTATTCTTATGCGGCACATTCCCTTTCTCGGCGGAACAAATCTTCATGTCGAGCATGGCCTCCTACTGAAAATTGGCGGATACGACCATACCATTCTTTCTGAGGATTTGGAGCTAGGTGTGCGTGCTTACCTTGAAACGGAAGAATGGCCTGAATACATCCCTCTTGTCAGCACTGAGCAAACTCCCGCTACTTACAAAGCATACTATCGCCAGCGCCTACGCTGGGGCAGCGGACACCTGCAGGTTTTTGACAAATTAAATTCTGCCAAGGGCTATCCAAATCATCTACGCTTACCGCTTTTACGCACTTTGTATTGGAAGGGTCATGCACAGTGGTACCTATACCAGATGCTCGCACTGATTCCCTTAAGCTATTTTATCATGGTCTCTCAAGGCAAGGTGGAGCCCAACATGATACCGGAATCAATCCGCGCTACTTTCTCTCTGCTTGCACCCCTTTATTTTAGTTTCACATTCTATCTGTTTTACAGGTATCGCAAATATATTAACTTTTCGGTCGCACCCAGTGGTTTTCTGCGCTTCTTGCCGGTTCTTCAGCTGGCAGTACTGCCTATAGTCGGCTTTTTCATCATCTTGCCTTTTACATCAGCATTAGCGCTTAGGGCTTTGCACCGTCAGCCTAAGGTTTGGGTGAAAACGCCTCGTACTCAAGAAGTTCGCACAAAAACCATCTCATGACATCCGAAACACTGGTACACTTTTTATGCAAACTACATACTAAGCCACGCCTCTAAATGTAAGAAGAAAAACGGCACAATCAAGATCGTGCCGTTTTTCTTCTTAGCTGAAAGTCAGTTCTGCTTGCTAATTACCTCAATATCACGACTGAAATTCCATAATTGTTTGCTATTTTATGCTCATAGTTCTCTAAAGCTTTACACATTCCCACCAGTTCCTTTTTCCTGCTTGACCATTGCTCTCCCACTACGAATGTTTTTACTATTCCTTTCATACTGCTCTCTTCAAGGCACTTTACGACTGCCGCCTTGATACCGCCGCCAACACCGGTGGAACCATAACCATGAATAAGGATTACTGCTTTATAACCTAGACGTTTATATGTGGATAAGGAATTTTTCATTTTTTGGATGGCAACATCCACCGTGGGCATCTCACTCTCCAAATTTACTTCCGCGACTTTCTTTTGCGTGATCATCACTCCTCTTAAATGAAAATCTCCTACCGTGGGCAACATAATTATCTTATCACACATGTTACCCTATTTATCCAATCTTTAGTAAGTGTTTTTAAAAAAGCTGCGCCCTTTCTTGCCCTGGAGAACTTCTGTATTTCAGTGTTTGCGACTGCTGTAGCAACAAGTGGCAAGAAACAAAGCCCACGCAACAGACACTTTTCACTGTAGCAAGAAAGGTGTGCAAAAATGCTTGTCGATGTTTAACCTAATAACATGCAAAGCACAGGCGAGCGTCAGTCTCGGGAGGTGGGGCAAGAAGCACCACTCAGCGTTGCGGGAGTTAACTTTAACGCCTTGGCGAGCAGCTCCATAGTATCATAGGGTGATTGCCATAAATGGGCATCGTCTTGTTCAAGCCGCCTATATATGGCTTGTTGCAAGAGTTGGATAGAGTTCTTAAGTGGCAAAGAGAGGGTGGTCTTGAATTGAATTTTAGTGTTTCGTTTAGTTGGCTGACATTAGCTGGCGTCATTTCCTTCCTTGTGATCTTATCAGGCATTTTACTTTATAGCCGTTTTAGAAAATAGCCGTTTTGAGACGTGAAAATGATGAGCTGAGTATTGCGGGTCAAAATGAGCCACTTGTACGGTCAGTTTGAGCCAGCACTGCTGTGAAAATGAGCCAAGCTCACGGTGAGAGTGAGCCAGTGGCCTATAGTGTTGGCACTCACCTTACTTGTCGGTAAGAGGGTGCTTTTTTGTTGCCAAAGATGACGGTCATGACAGCGGTGAATTACCCAAATTACAATGCCAGGTGGCATAGCAAAAAAGAGTATTTGCGGTGAACACCATCTCCACATGTGCGAAGTGGGCTGCTTCGGACTGGGCATAGCAAGAAGTTAAACCGAGGTTTTGTTTAGCCATACGGTAAAAAACCTCAATCCGCCATCGTTTGACGTATGCAATGGCTGCATCGTTTGGTCTGTCAACACAGTTGCTGATTTAAAGATATGCATTCTTAAAAGTCGCTGGCAGTTCTGTTTCCGGCAAAAATATCTCTGATTCTGATGCCTGCTTTTCAAAAGTTGCAGCAATAGCTACAATAAGAACCATCTGCTACCGGGTGATTGGCTTTCCTTTTTTGGTAACCGTCTCAGATGAGATTGAAAAGGCTCATTACGATGTATTCGACGTTCTGCTGCAAATCCTTGACGACGGCCGTCTCACCGACAGCCACGGCCGTACTATTAATTTTAAAAACACAATTGTTATCATGACATCAAATATCGGCAGTCATTACCTTCTGGAAAACACAAACGCCAGCGGAGAGCTGGATGAACGCGTCAAAGGGAAGGTAATGGGCGAACTGCGCAGGCATTTCCGCCCCGAGTTCTTAAACCGCGTTGATGATATTGTCCTCTTTAAGCCGCTGACTTTGTAGGAAACAAAGAAAATGGTGAGACACTGGTTATTGCTACTCTGCTGGCAGATGCGCAGATACACCAAGAAAACGGCAACAA
>QLUI01000202.1 GCA_018725345.1 Bacillota bacterium
GACGGAAATTTGCAGTTCTTACAAAATGGTCTTTATATTTAGTCCATGAATCTGGAGAAATATCCCGGTTTGGCAACGAGGGTTCTCTTTTGTGCAAACAGGGGATGCCATTGCCGGACGCATCAATAGTAAAACAAATATTCCGGGCCGGACAGATACCTGGAAAGATTGGGAAATACTTGCTCTTCAGTAGTGAACTTAAGCAAAAAGGCAAGGGCGGTTTAAGAACAACAGTCCCTAGCAATGCTAAGCTTCCTAAGCTCGACACAAGTTCCGGAATATCGTCAGTAGAAGCCCCGCCATCGTTTATTAAAGTTAGATTTATGACAGATAACCCTGATACCCGCGCAATTTCTCTTGTGCATGTCACTAATCTCTCCATCTCCCTGGCTGTGCCAGGCAAGTCAGAACATAAACTCAACAGAGAAAGCGAGTCTACCATCAAGGCGCTTGCCAAACTGCCTATTTCCTCACATACCATTGGCAATAACTCCAAACCGCTATACAACACAAAGCAGTCTAGATTCAAATCCCTGATTTTGGCAGTGAAATCAACAAAGCCTTCCTTCAACTTTAACGCACTTTCTTCGGAAGATACAGCACTATTAATTGAAAAGAGCGCCCCTGTTTCATTAATCTTACGGCTTATCGCCCCCAGACTGTCACTATTGTTCTTTAGTATTAAAAGGATATCGGGTATTATTACTGTCAACATTAATATCTCGGCAGAACAAGCCCTCTCAATTGTGTCGAGGAAATGTTCAGGCGATTCGAGTTTGGGGTTTGTGCCTTTCGGGCTCAAAGGAACATCACAGACTCCTATACACGGCCCAAGTTCAAGATTAAGCTTGATGGGCCCTTTAAGCTTGTCCAGGCAACTCAACTGGTTAACATACTCTGCGCACATACTATCACCCCCTCGCCCTTTCGAGGTGCACTTGTGATTGGGGTATCCATACCGTTATGCCATTTTTAGCCAGGTTGCTAAGTGCTTGCTCGATGGTGCTCTCAAGTTCGTCGCCACCATAATTTTCAGGACATCCCAGCTCTTCCCTTACACCTCGCTTTATCTCCTCGGCTGAATTGAAGCCATTACACATCGTAAGTACTGATATGGCGAGCTTGTCGACGATAAACACCATGTCGTAGGCAACGAGAATATACCCAAAACTTTCTTGGCGAGCCACACAATGCCCGGCAAGAGCGAAAAACACCTCGGTTCTTGCCGGCGGAGGTTTAACTCCCTCTGAAAGCGGCTCGCGCTTAACATAGCTAAATTTCTCCGTAACCTTACTGTTCTTAAGCCGATGTAGAGTTTCGACAAATTGTTGTTTGAAACTTATCATCATATTGACCGCACCTCACTATCGGCTTCCCCATGAAGATAAACCAGTTCTAACCGAGACAGATTTTTTGTGTGAAGTACGAAATGCCCCTCGCTCCATTTTGAAAAGTTGGAGTCTATTATTGAAACACCAAGTTCGTCCCGCTTATCGAAAATTTCTGTGCCTGGATAAACCTCTAGAACGGCAAACACTACCATTGCACCCTTTCTCTTTAGTTTTTTGGCGTAATTTATTGTGTCACGAACCGTTTGCCGGTCGTCAAAAGGATGCCCTATGATAAAACTACACAGAGGCTTAATTCCATATTTCAAGCATAATTCTACGGCCTCATCCACCTGTTGCAACGTGACACCTTTCTTTATTTTCCGGAGTATCTCTGGGTTGCCGCTTTCCACCCCAAACTGTATCGCTATGCATCCCCCCGCTGACATAGCCCTAATCAACTCCTCGTCAACCGACGGAGCTCTTGCCTCAAGGGTAAAATCTATTCTGACATTGCGTTCTTTCATTAAGGTGAGTATTTTCATTGTTCTATCCTTATTAACCGTAAATGTGTTGTCCACGAAATATACATGTCTAAAACCATACTTGGTGATCAAAAATTCTATTTCGTTAACTACATTTTCAGGGCTTCTTGAAAAAACAGAACCCCATGCACCTGCAGCACAAAATATGCATCTAGCTGAACAGCCTCTAGCCGAACTAATAGTGGCAGGATTTCTATATTTTGCTATATTCATGAGATCTCTATCAGGAAATGGTAATCTATCAAGATCGCGCAACCTAAGGATCTTCGGCGGATTATGGACTACGTTTCCGTCGTTATCCCTATAAGATATGCCCTCAACCTCGCTCAGACACGAATCTTTTGCGCCGTTTAGAATCAGCTCTGCTAATCGGAGTATGGCTTCCTCTCCTTCACCCCTGATGACAATATCAGCCGTAAAGCTTCTTAAGCAGTCTTCTGGAAGATGAGTTACATGATACCCTCCCATCAATATCTTGGTCGTACTACCCAGGGATCGCCGCATTTGATTGGCCATCTTTACCGCACTGGGGTATGTAGGAGTCATAGTGGAAATGCCCACAATCCCAGGTGCGCAACTGACTACTCGCTCAATGGTTTTTCCCCTCTCCCTAGCGTCTGGGATAATACTGAAGTCAATGAGTTCAACACTATAGCCCGACTCTCTTAACACAGTACCGAGATAACCCAATCCTATTGGCGGCAAGTTAGTTCTAGCCTGTATCACACTGTCAAAGATTGTCTGGTCTGACACAGGCTCACCGGGCTGAATTAATACTACGTCTGGCATATCAATGCTCCGCGTCTAATTTGTTTCGCACGCTTGCCCCCCGCTCACTTAGCGGGTCTTTCAGCGCACCTCGCTGGCCGGTATGCTATGCCAGCAACTCGCGATCAACTTCGCCTATTGCATTAGCAGGCGGTACCGCGTCCCTTAAGTTCCCTGCCCCCAGGGCTTCGCACCCCTCCACACTTGGTTACAACCACCTCCGGTTTCTACCTCGACCCCCTACTGCGAGCGTATTCTGAGCGCACCGAGCGGCCAAGAACAACATCTAGGAAAGGTGCATTTTGCCCTCGACCGCCCTGGTGCGACAGCCTTCGCTCTTCCCCCCTCGTCTCCCCCCCTCGTTTTGACAGTAGCTAGGTCGGCACTATACGCTATATAAGCATCATGCCAGCAGCACGCCAACGAGTACTATAGTCCACTTACCACACTTCAGTATGCCGATGCCACAACCTGCGCTTGCCACTGCACCACCTAGCATCATTACGGGTTCTACCATCTCTTATCACTTCCTCGTCCTCGCTGGTTAGTTACGAACCGAAGTTCTACACCACCGATTTTCGTCTAATCCTGGTGCTAGGTCAATCCCCCAAAGGGGGATTTTTGGAAAAATTTAAGGGTGATTTTTTCTCACCCTTAGCTTGACGTTGTCAGATTAGTCCCTAAGTTAATCCCCCAAAGGGGGATTTTTGGAAAAATTTAAGGGTGATTTTTCTCACCCTTAGCTTGAAATTGTCAGATTAGGCGGTAACCAATGAATTTGTTTCTGTCCTTGCGACCACGAGCAAAGCAAAGTGGGAAAGTTAGCGATTGCTTCGTCGCTTGCGCTCCGCGCCCTGTTAGATTTTTCGTATCTAACGGGGCGAGCAATGACGTGGAAATGTGACAATGGTTAGTTATTGCACGTTGAGCAGAGTGTTGTTCGGCTTAAGAAGAAGAAAATTTGCTAATCGCGCCGCCGGAAATAACTCTCTGCTTCGGTTCGCGACTTAAAACCGAGTTTGCGGAAAATGCCCTTAATATGAGATTTCACCGTCTCTTCGCTTATATAAAGTTCTTCGGCAATTTCCTTGTTGCTTTTGGACTGTGCAAGTAGCTTTAGGACCTCTGTTTCTTTTTTTGTTAGTGGAGATATGTCACGGGCTATCCGTCTTTGGGCAACTATTTTACCGTGCGCGATCATAGCTATGGTGTGACAAAGGTTCTCAACATCACCTAAATCATCCGAACTTATCACAATCGTTTTCCCAGCTTGCTCGAACTCACCGACTTTCTCTCTCAAAAACTTTCTTGTCTCAGTATCAAGCCCGCTAAACAGTTCGTCTAGAAGAATTACCCGGGGATCGTGGAGAAGTGCAGAGAGTAAACTTAGCCGTTGTTTTTGCCCTTTAGAGAGTGTCCTGACTCGAC
>QLUI01000203.1 GCA_018725345.1 Bacillota bacterium
TATTGAAGACACTAATGAATGACCCTGAAGTGAAGGGAAGGGTTAGGCTTATCTATATTGACCCACCCTTTGGCACTGGAGACATTTATGATGCCAGGGGCGAGGCTCCAGCTTATTCAGCTAAGTTGCGAGGAGCTAAGTTTATAGAGTTCCTGAGGAAGAGGCTGGTGTTCTTGAGGGAAATTCTGGCTGATGATGGCAGTATCTATGTCAGAACGGATTACCATTTTGGGCATTATCTCAAGGCGATAATGGATGAGGTTTTTGAGAAGAATAATTTTAGGAATGAGATCTTAATTAGTAGAACTAAAGGGAAAAAGAAAGTTGGCGAAGCCTTCTCGCATATGGTGGATTCAATATTTCTTTATTCAAAAAACACTAAATTAAACGAAATTAGCGCGGAGACACTCCAACATAAAACTATTAACGAAATTTTATCAAAAATAAAGATTGAGGAAACTTCTAAAGAAAAGTTGAAAAAGGCTCTGTATGAGATAATATGGGTTCCATTAGACCATCGTCCAGGAGAAAGAATCGCGTCCAAAGAGAGGATAGTTTTTGGGAAAATATTTAACCCGCCTAAAGGAAGGCATTGGATAAAATCTCAAAAGAAATTAGATGATTTGCTTGCAGAAGGAAAGGTTAGGTTAAAATGTAAAAATTGTGAAAATATTCATAATATTGCAGAATGGAACAAATGTAATAAATGCGGTAAAGACGACCCAATGATTGAAATTCTATTAGATTCAGAAATTCTAAGTGATAACTGGACAGATATTCCTGGATATAGCCAGGGCTCAGGTTATCCAACAGAAAATTCGGAGCAATTATTGGAAAGAATTATCCTCGCCTCTTCTAATCCCAGCGACCTCGTTTTGGATACCTTTGCTGGCTCAGGGACAACCGGAGCAGTGGCAGAAAAGCTTGGCAGAAGGTGGATTATGATTGATTGTGGGAAGTTAGCCATCTACACTATGCAGAAGCGCCTTCTTAATCTCAGAGAGGAGATTGGAAACAAAGGCAAGCCGCTAAAAGCAAAGCCCTTCACCTTATGCAATGCTGGACTTTATGACTATCGGATGCTCAAGGAACTTCCTTGGGAGGAGTATCGGGGTTTTGTGTTAAAACTCTTTCAGTGCCGGGACGAGAGACATCGGATTGCTGGGCTAGAACTGGATGGCTATCTGGGAGCAGATGATGTCCTCGTCTTTAATTACAAGAAATATGAAGACGCAGTTCTAGATAGAGGTTTCATAGATGACCTCCACTCTATTCTGGGTGACAGAATAGGGAGAAGGTTTTTTATTGTTGCTCCGGCAGCCAGTGTCATGTTCTTGGAAGACTATATTGAAAAGGGAAAGACAAGGTATTTTGTGTTGAGAATTCCCTACTCCATAATTGATGAGCTACATCGCAGGGGCTTTACCCATATTAAACAGCCAGTCAGTGAGATGGATGTTAATGACACTGTTGATGCTGTAGGCTTTGACTTCATTCAAATTCCAGAGGTTGAATGTGAGTATTATCTGGCTCAACCTAGAGGGCAGGTAGGCTTAGGACATAGTGGCCAGGATGCGGTAATCAAAATCAATAGATTTGAAAGCAACATCATCTCCAAAAAGCCAATACACTTTGAAAACTTTGAGACTCTGTCTATGGTAATGGTGGACTGCGATTATAATGCAGAAGTTTTCAACTTTGACGATGTTTTCTATGCCGAAGACCTGAAGAAGCACGACTATGAAATACGTTTCGACTCAACTAAACTTGATGGGCAGATGATGCTCATCTACATAGATATATTCGGCAACGAAAAGCGAGAGGTTAAGAGGCTAGGGGATTTTAAGAGTAAGGAAGCATGAATCGATGTAGAATGCATACACGCTTGGAGGTTAAACAATGAAACGACAATCTGTCAGTTCAAGCAAAGGTGGAGGGTTGTGATGATCATAAAATCAATTCGTGTTCGAAACTTCCGTTCAATCAAAGACGAGACGTTGCCATGTGAAGAGCTGACAGTGCTCGTCGGGCCAAACGGTTCCGGGAAATCTTCGTTTTTGCGGGCACTTGAAATGTTTTATACGGTAAGCGCGAGATACGCCGTGCAAGACTTCTACGCGGAAGATACCTCGCAACCCATCCTAATCACGGTGACCTTCACTGACTTAACAGATGAGGAAAAGGAGCTTTTTCAAATACACCTTGAGGGCGGGGAATTGACTGTCGAAAAGGACATGAAGTGGCCCCCCAGTAGAGAGAGCCAGAAGTACTACGGGACCAGACTTCAAAACCCAGAATTTGATACTTTTCGCTCGGCATCAAGCGCAAAGGAGCGAAAGGAAGCTTATGAAGCACTTATTGCATCTGGTAAGTATCCTGTGTTGCCAAAATGGACAAAGCAAGACGATGCCACGGAGGCATTAAAGAAGTGGGAGGACTCCAATCCTGACAGATGCTCACGTCAACGCGATGAAGGCCAGTTCTTCGGATTCAAAGAAGTCGGGAAACACCGCCTCGAGCGCTTCACGCAATTTCGTTTGGTTCCGGCGGTTCGTGATGCTGCTGAAGACGCAGCCGAGGGCAGGGGCACAGTCATCTCCGACATCATGGATTTGGTTGTCCGTAGCGTTCTGGCAGAGCGGGAGGAGGTCAAGAAGCTGCGCGAAGATACACAGCAGCGATATGAAGAAATAGTGAACCCTGCTAATATCCCACAGTTGCAAACCCTTGCCAGTGACCTGACTGACACTCTCAAGACATATGTTGTAGATGCACGGATTGACTTGAGATGGCTACCCCTAGAAAGCGTTGACATTCCACCACCAAAGGCCGATGTCAAGCTTGTGGAGGATGGCTACCCCTCAACAGTGGAGCGCAGTGGTCATGGTTTACAACGTGCGTTCATACTCACTATGCTACAACACCTTGCTGTCGCACAGGCTCCGAGGCCAGAGAGCGAGGCGGAACCAGAAAACATCGAAAAGAAATTAGTGTCTAGGATGCCAAACCTTATTCTCGGGATCGAGGAGCCTGAGCTTTATCAACACCCCAACAGGCAACGCCACCTGTCCAAGGTTCTTGCGAAGCTGGCGACGGGCAGCATCAAAGGAGTGGCAGAACGGACACAGATTATCTACAGTACGCATTCGCCTTTATTTGTAGATGTTGAGCGAACTGACCAAGTGCGTGCATTTCGTAAAGTGTCAGGAGCAGAGGGTAAGCCAAAGCAAACAAAGGTGTTTTGCACTACTCTTGACGAAGTGGCAAAGAGTATTGAGAGGGCTGAGAACAAGCCCGAAGGTACTTTCACAGGTGCAACCTTGCGGCCCCGCCTTCTAACGCTCATGACTCCCTGGATGAACGAGGGATTCTTTGCCGATGTTGCTGTCCTAGTTGAGGGGGAAGAGGATCGAGCTGCGATACTGGGAAACGCCGTAGCTGTGGGACATGATTTAGAAAGTATGGGAATTTCGGTTATTCCCTGTATGGGGAAGAATAATCTTGATAAGGCGACAACCATTTTCAGAAATCTAGGAATCGCAGTGTATACGATATGGGACAGCGACTATGGCAATACAAAGAAAAAGGAAACTGATGAGAAAAAACGAAACCATTGCCTGCTAAGACTTTTCAGACAGCCAACTGAGGATTGGCCGGAAATGGTAACCGAGGAATTCGCCTGCTTTAAGAAAGACCTGACATCAACGCTCCACAACGAAATTGGTCAAGATGTGTATGACACAGCTCTCAAAGCATGCTGTGAACGTCCATCTTTGGACAAAGATAAATGCTCTCAAAAATCCGATGGTCATCGAGGAAATCATTACGGAAGCTCAGAAGCAAGGCAAATCGAGCGAGACATTAAACGAAATCATCACTCGCGTAGTTGCTCTCAAGAACCGCAAACCATCAGAGGAAGAATGAGAACTTTTGTTTAGAACTTTTGTTTTCAGCGGTAAGGCATATAGTTCTAAATGTTGGTAAAATCTAGATGGGAGGCGAAATGCGAGAGGTTATTTTATATCCCGGTGAGGATGGCTATTGGGTAGTGGAATGTCCTA
>QLUI01000204.1 GCA_018725345.1 Bacillota bacterium
GCAACAACTTTGATCCAGATGATATCGCACTCTTGATGCTGCACTCTCCGTCCCTCCGCGCCACCCCTATGCCTACACATACATGTCGCGCCGGCTAAAGAAATGGTGTGCGCCGGCAAGCGACGCTGCGACCACCGCCGCAGTAATCCAGGCGAACACAGGTTGGACCCGCAAGTCGCGCAACAGATCCGCTGCTTCAAAGTACTTAAAGGGCGACACATACCGGAGAAACTCCATTTGCTCTGTGAGGCCTGACAAAACGGAGGCAATGTAAAGTGCAAAAACGACTCCCATACCAAAACCAGCCGACAATTTATGTCTGCGGGTTACCGCGGCGAGGAGCATTCCCACGCAGAGAAAAATGAGCATAATCAAAAAGCTTGTCAGCAGCAACAGCGCGAAAAAGCGCGGGAAATCAGGCTCGACCTCATAGGGGATGATGGCGGCGAGCATACTTATGGCTACCATGGCAAGCAAGATCAAGGAACACAGGACACCGGCGACAAATTTGCCGAGCAAGATTTGCGTGCGCGTCACCGGCAGGGTAAGCAGGAACCCGGCGGTTTTGTCGCGCTCTTCTTTGGCGACTAGGTTGTGCCCGAGCATTGTCGCGTAGACCGCCAAAGTAACGTTAATAAAGACCATGGCTACACCTAGATAGCCGCTTACCGTCGTGAGATTCGCGTTGGCCATCCCGAAAGCCTCTAGCAGCTCACGTGGCATCGCGTCAAGCACAGCTAACATTTCCGGGTTCTTGTAGTACGCGGAAAACTCCGCAAACGTCATGGCCACGAAGGCGGCCATGCTTACGCCCCAAATAAAAAGCGACTTCTTGTTGGCGTACAACTCGCGGATAACTATATTCATCGCTCCGCCTCCTATATGGCCGTGCTCATGTCGCGCTTAAGGTAAAACCTGACGGCTAGGACATTTGCCACGACAATTGCCCCTATGCTTATCCCGGCATGGAACGGCTCCCACTGCCCGGCCTGCAGAATTACGTTGGGGTCAAAATGGTAATACGGCGAAAGCAACCCCAAGAGTTCGCCGCCGATAATGCGCCGCAAGGCATTAAGCATGTACAGGACAAAGGATACACCTACAGCCGGCCCTATTACGCCGGTTGTCTTCTTACTGACGGCAGTGACCAAGAACCCAAAGCTAAAAAAGAAGAGCTGAAAAACCGGCACAGTGAGGAGCAGCGAAATAACCGGCCACAGCTCATAAGTGGCATCGCCCCGAAACCAGCTAATCGCCAGAAACGACCCAGCCCAAACCCCAATATTCGTTAAGAACAGCGCTAGGCCTGCCGCAGCGTACTTCGCGGCCAAGATGCTCGCTCGGCTTATCGGTTTGGCATACAGAAAGTCGGCGGTCCTCTCCCGCTCTTCTACCGAGACAAAGTGAAAGCCATAGTAGGCACTTTGCGCCGCAATCACCAACTGCGTAAAGGCAAAGGAAAAGGCAAAAAAACCGGCGACCGAAGCTAGGCTCAGTTCTCCCCCCATGCCAAATGCCTTTAACAGCTCCTCCGGGTAATGCTCAAGGAAAAGATCCAAAATAGCTGCATCTTTAGCAAGCACAGGATAGAACGCCATAAACATCATAAGCAGCCCGACAATGCTGCCAATCCACACCGCGAGCGACCCGACATATTTGCGGAATTCAAAAGCAAAGATGTTCATGGCTGCGCCTGCTCATAGTAGTGTAGGAAAATCTCTTCCAAAGAGGGATCCTCAATCACCACGTCGCTAATTTGCTGCTTGGCTATTGCTCCAACCAGCTCTTGGGCGTTGCCCCTGTAAAAGAAACGCGCAGCGCCGTTATCAACCTTAAAGTCGGTCACTCCCGACAGCCCTAAGTCTTCCGCACTTAGGTCAACTGCCTTAAGTACAACCTTCTTATAGTTCTCCTGCCGCAACGTCTCGACGCTTTCAAGCCTGATAATACTCCCGTTCTTCATTACCGCGACGCGGTCGCAGAGGTGCTGTACTTCGGACAAAATGTGCGAGGAGAAGAATACTGTGACCCCTTTCTTGTTTTCCGCTGCTATTAGGTCAAAGAACCGCTTCTGCATCAGCGGGTCAAGCCCGCTTGTCGGCTCGTCAAGCAGCAGCAGCTTGGGATCATGTAGTAATCCTTGAACAATGCCGACTTTTTTCTTGTTGCCGTACGATAGATCTTCAATTCTGCGATGCAGGCTAAGCTCCATGATTTCGGCCAACTCGTGGATGCGCTTGGTGCAGTCTCTCTTATAGAAACTCGCGGAGTATTTGAGCAAGTCGATCACTTTCATCTGGTCGTAGTAGAAGACCTCCGAGGGCAAGTAACCGATATTTTTACGGATTTCTTTCCCGTGTCTGATGCAATCCAAGCCAAAGATTGTAGCCATGCCGCCAGTGGGAAACACAAGCCCGAGCAGCGTGCGGATAGTCGTGGTCTTGCCCGCTCCATTTGGCCCGATAAAGCCAAAAATCTCCCCCTCTTTTACGCTAAAGCTTAGCCTTTCAATGCCGCGCACCTTGCCGTAGTACTTAGTCAATTCCTTAAGCTCAATTGCGTTCAGCGATATCCCTCCAGTCAATAAAACGTAATGCCGAAAAGCGCGCAAACATTACTTCAAGGCCAGATAGATGTAACATGCGGAGATGACTCCCGTAAACATAAAGCAGCTCCAACATGAAGCAATCATCAATTATTATTCATCACCACTACCATTTCTCATTGACCGTACTTAACCAAATCGTACAGTCTTTTGTTCTGATAAATCCGCTCCTTACCTATTTTCTCAGAAGTAAGAAAACTCTCTTTTTCAAGAGAAGATAGGTAGTTAACCGCAGTTTTTCTTGTTACCGATAAGCCCTTTTCAATATAGACAATCTTTGTATAAAACTCATAGAAAAGCAAGGCTATTAGTTCCTTGGAATATATTTTAGGCAGCTTTTCTTTAATCTCCGCACTCATAGTTTCGACTTCAGCATTGATTCTTTTTACTAACCTCAAAGTTTCTTGTGCCGTTTCTTCAATACCTGTGAGAATATAGACAATCCATTCCTCCCAATTTTCATGGGTTCGGACTTCCTGAAGAAGCCTGTAATATGCTGACTTGTTCCTGATTATATAGCTGCTTAAATAAAGAATAGGGCTATCAAGCAACTCCTTCAATACTAAGTAAAGCACATTTATGATTCTGCCGGTCCTGCCATTACCATCATAAAAAGGATGAATGCTCTCAAATTGATAATGGATAACTGCCAACTTTATCAATGGGTCAATATCATTATAGTCTTCATTGATGTATTTTTCAAGATTGCTTAAAAGCTCTCTGATTTCGGCTTCCCCTGCAGGAGGTGTATAAACAGTTTCACCAGTTCCTTCGTTTCGAAGGACAGTGCCGGGCAACTTTCTTATTCCTGCACGATTCTTTTCAATAATGCCCTGAATCTCAATAATCATATTCATTGTAAGCATTTCACGAGCTTTAACCAACTCATATCCTTGCCACAATGCAGTTCTGTAGCTGATAACTTCCTTTGCCGCCGGACTTGCTCCGCTTGCATCACTCATCGCTTTATACAGGTCATCATGAGTTGTTATAATGTTTTCAATTGCGGAGCTATCCTTGGCTTCATTAATCATGACCGCATTTATCAAAATATGCTTTTTAGGAATTGTATCTGCGTAACCTTTCAGTTCAGCCAATGCACGATTGGCTCTTGCCAACTGCTTTAGCACTGCTTTTGTTTCCAATTCAACATCAGGCGGCAACATAGGTAATTTTTGCTCACTCACTATATACACCTCCATTACATAGACATTATATCGCTATTTATTACCTATGTCAATTGAATATGGGTAAAAATTATAATATTTTTCCTGCATTAAACTTTTGTACCGGGAGGCGGTAACCATGGCGATGCCTTTTAGCCGTCAAATTGAGCCTTCCGCCCTTTACGAGGCTAAAGGTCACTGGGAAGCCCTGGAGGCCCGCCGGGAACAGGGGACAAGT
>QLUI01000205.1 GCA_018725345.1 Bacillota bacterium
AGAAGTCCTCACCGGCGGCCAGGGCGGACAGACTTTCGATAGAAGTCACCGGGTAATCCGGCGCAACAAGGAGGTAAAGAGTTGTCCCCGATTAGCCTGGCATGACTAATTATCCCAGAGCCATCCCCTTTTGTGAAGGGTCTAAATCTAACCCTTCCAATAAACATATTATACGAGGAGGTTAACGATGTCTACTCGACAAGAACACCTGCAAGCCATAGCGGAGAACTTCGCAGGCTTCAAGTACTTTGAGTGCGAGGAGGAGATAAAGCGCGCCCTCAAGGTGGGAGTCCCAGAGCCTGAAATCATGAAGACCCTGGTGAGCTTATGCCACCAGGCATTGAAGAAATACGAGCAGGGCGAATACTGCATCCCCCACCTCGCAGCATCAATCTCGATATTCGAAATGGGATCAGATCTGGCCAAAGTGGAGGTAACACCCAAAGGGAAGGTGGTTGTGTGCACACTTGGCTCCTCCCACTACCTTGGCAAGGACATCATCGGGTCGCTGCTTGCGATAGATGGCTTCGAAGTGGTTGACCTCGGGGAGTTGGTCTCCCCCGAACAGGTCATCGAGGCAGTTGTGAGGGAAAAGCCAGACATCCTTGTCCTTTCAGTCCTCATTGTTGCCTGCCTCCATCTGCAAAAGATGACAATTCAGTCATTGGAGGCAGAGGGACTGAGGAAAGAGGTGAAGGTCATGATAGGGGGCTCGGTGACCTCTGAGAGATGGGCGAGGGAGATAGCGGCCGATGCCTGGGCTTTCAATGCGTCGGGCGCCATCAAGGAGGCGAATAGGCTAATGGGCGTCGGTTGCAATGAGGCATGAAGGAGGATCTGCGATAGTCGTCAAGCAGGCGAGCTAGAGGAGACCCCGCGAAGCTGTTGCAATGAGGCGTGAAGGAGGACCGGCGATAGCCGAGGAGAAGCTAGCGTGGCATAAGTATGTCCAATGTTGAGGATCCACGAGACGATTGAGACCATTGAGACACCTGAAGGAGCACCAAAGTGGTGAATAAACTTAGCAGTACAGGACGTACTTAAGAAACATAAAGGAAGATATAAGGAGGAGTTAAAATGGCTGAGATGACTGGACTTGAGAGGGCTCTTTGCTATCTAGCCAAGGAGAAGCCGGATAAGATACCCATCTGGCATCAGTCGGTTGGTCTCGCAAGGGAGTTGGCTGGCGTCTCGATGAGAGAGTTTGCTTACAACCCCGAGAAGATGGCACTGGGTAACATCCGCTACGTTGAAAAATATAAGGTTGACATCTGCGGTGTAGGCCTTGACATGTGGTTTGGGGCCGAGCCATTCGGGGTGGAGGTATATATCACCGATACTCAGATCTTTCCCAAGAAGATGCTCGCTGACCGCAGAAGGCCAGACCCCAAAGTTTACCAGGATCTCGAATATCGTGACCCCTTCGCTGGGGAGAGGGCTAAGGCAGTACTCAAGGCAATGAAAATCATCTCCAGGGAGCTCGGCGACAAGATATTCTTCAGACAGGGTTGGTATGGGCCGACGGGGAACCTCGGTCTCATCGTCGGAGTGAATGAGGCCCTGAGAGACATTGTCCTCTTCCCGGAGGTCTGCTTCGACGCCATAAAGAGGGTGATGATAGATTGGACTGTTGATTTCATCGTAGGAATGCTCGAGGCCTGGGAACCTCACATTACCAATATCTGCTGGGCGATATCACAACTGGACAAGGAGTTATTCCCGGTGGAGTTGCGGGAAGCGGCGGTGATGCTCGAGTTGGAGGCTCTGGAGAGGGTGAGAGAGAAAATAGGGTGGAATATCCCTGTCACCACTCATATCTGCGGGGCCAGGCCAGACCTCGACTTCCTGGTGAAGGCATTCGGCGAGCACATAAATGAGCTCCAGTTCTGGTGGCCGGGCTCAGATTATCCGCTTGAGGAGGCCGTCCAGAAGTTCGGTGGGCGTTACCCTATAACGGCAGGGATAGACCAAACACGAACCCTATTTATGGGAACCCCTGAGGAAGTGGATGCAATGGTCAAGACCTCAATAGGAATCGCCAAAGGTCGATGCAGCTTCGCTTTGGGGCCCGGGTGCGACCTGACTGAGGGCATACCCGAGGAGAACATCCTTGCGCTTGTCGAGGCCAGGGACAAATACGGGGTATATTAGGAGCGCTATCTCTTAGTCTTCTGCGTCACCTTCACCGTGCAGGAGCAGGAGGAGGAGACGTGCCCTGCAAAAAGCCACCCGGGGGTGAGAGGGTCGAGCAGGATAAAAGGAGGAAAATCCATAAAATGGGGGCAGACCAGAGGAGATTAGAAGAGAAGATGAGTCGAGAATCAGTCACTGTGTATATCGTCTCTCATACCCATTGGGACCGTGAATGGTATCTCACATTTCAGCAGTTCAGATACCTGCTTGTGAAGCTGATAGACCAACTCCTTGAACTCCTGGAGAGAGAGCCAGATTATGCCAACTTTATGCTCGATGGTCAGACGATCGCCTTGGAAGACTACCTTGAGATACGTCCAGAAAATAAAGGAAAGCTAACCAGGTGGGTAAAAGAAGGGAGAATAAACGTCGGACCCTGGTACGTTCAGCCAGACGAATTCCTGGTCTCCGGGGAGTCCTTAATCAGAAACTTAATACTTGGGCACAAAATTGGGAAGGAGTTCGGCAACGTCATGAAGCATGGCTATTTACCGGATTCCTTTGGCCATATCTCTCAGATGCCCCAGATCCTGCAGGGTTTTGATATAGATACTGCATTTATCACGCGGGGGGTAGGTGATGAAGCAAGTCAAACGGAGTTTTGGTGGGAGGCTCCCGATGGTTCAAGGGTGCTCACCCATCACTTCCTTCTCAGTTACGGCCACACTGCCGCCTTGAAAGTCCTGAAGCCTGATCCTGAGAAGATTGATGAACTACGAAGACTGCTCCTGTCCAGGGCTTCAACCGATACTTTGCTTTTGATGGACGGTGGGGATCATCTGGCTCCACAACCTGATCTGACGGAGATCATCGAAAGCCTGAATGAAAAGATCCCCGATGAGGTCGTTCACGGAACACTCTCCGACTTTGTCACTACGGTAAAGGAAAAGGCCCCAGAGCTTAAAACCTTAGCGGGGGAGTTCAGGGACAGCAAACGACATCCTGTGTTATCTGGGACGCTATCGGCGAGGACCTATTTGAAACAGATGAATGCCGAAACACAGACCCTTCTGGAGAGGTATGCCGAGCCGCTCTCGGTGATTAAGAGGGCTTGGGGCAAGGATTACCCCAGTGGATTCCTCCAGGAGGCCTGGAAGCTCCTGCTGAAGAATCACGCCCACGACTCGATTTGCGGCTGTTCCATCGACCAGGTTCATGAGGAGATGGAGAGCAGATTTGAGCAAGCCCAGCAGATCGCCTGGGAGCTGATCAAGGACGGCCTCCAGGGGATAGGAGAGAGGGTGAACTCTGAAACCAGGGTGGGAGAGATACCGATCCTGGTGTTTAACCCCAGCCAAGGGAGAAGGACTGATAGGGTAAGAATAAGTATAAATCCTGCTATCAATCTCCCCTGTGGCAAGAGAACCTCGCTACCTATGGAAGTTGAGGAGATCGACCTGGGTAGATGTATCTTGAAGGATTCCAGTGGGAATACAATCCCGTTTAAGGTTGAGGGTGAAGAGCTGGTTGCGGAGGACGTACTGAATGGGGTCAAGCCGAGTATAAGGAAAGTGGTCTCCTTCCGGGCTGAGGGCCTGCCTCCTTTTGGATATAGGGTGTATAAATTCACCCCAGGCTTGGGGGAAGAGAGAGGAGGTTTGGCAGTTGACGGGAAAACCATGGAGAACGAATTTTACAAGCTAAGGGTACAAGACGATGGATCCTTGATTATAGAGGATAAGGAAACTGAAGAAATTTATAGGAATTTTAACCACTTTGAGGACTCTGGGGATGCTGGGGATGAGTATAACTACTCCCCCCCCGAAGAGCAGGAGGTCTTCACCTCCAAGGGTATCAAAGCGG
>QLUI01000206.1 GCA_018725345.1 Bacillota bacterium
CTTAATAGAGCGAGTCATGGATTCCAATGATCTGGAGCGAGAAAGAGGGATTACCATTCTCGCTAAAAACACCGCTGTTGTTTACAGCGGTGTGAAAATTAATATAGTGGACACTCCGGGACACGCCGATTTCGGAGGCGAAGTAGAACGAGCACTCTCCATGGTGGACGGCGTACTGCTGGTGGTTGATGCTTTCGAGGGACCTATGCCCCAGACACGCTTTGTGCTTCGCAAAGCACTTGAGCTTGGTCTCTGTCCGATTGTTGTGGTAAATAAAGTCGATCGTAGTGATGCCCGTCCGACGCAAGTCGTAGATATGGTCTTTGATTTGTTTGTCGATTTGGGAGCAACTGATGAACAACTCGATTTTCCAATAATCTATACGTCGGCAAGGGACGGCGTGGCCGGAGCCGAGCCGGATCAGTTGGCAGACTCACTGCAACCCCTCTTTGCCGCAATTGTCGAACATGTACCATCCCCTAGAGGGGATGCGACAGCCCCCTTCCAACTACTGGTGGCTAACTTGGCCTACGATAACTACGTGGGGAAATACGCCATTGGTCGCGTGCTACGCGGCACTCTCTCCGGGGGCGATCCGGTGGCTGTCATCCACGCTGACGGTACAATAGAGCGAGGCAAAATAAACAAAGTTTTTGTTTTTGAAGGATTAAAAAAAACGGAGACTGCCCAAGCAAGCATCGGCGAAATCGTAGCGCTCTCCGGCTTGGAAAATGTCAATATCAGCGAGACAATTACCCATCCCGACCATGTTGAGCAGTTGCCAGTCATTTCTGTAGACGAACCCACTCTGGCAACGACTTTTCTCGTAAACAACAGCCCCTTTGCTGGGCGAGAAGGTCAATTTGTCACTTCCCGGAAACTGCGGGAACGGCTGTTCCGCGAACTTGACACCAATGTTTCCTTACGCGTGGAAGAAACAGACAGCGCCGATTCCTTTAAAGTGTCTGGCAGAGGGGAATTACATCTTTCTATTCTGATTGAAAACATGCGGCGCGAAGGCTTTGAACTTCAAGTCAGCAAACCGGTAGTTATCTTAAAAAAAGTCGACGACAAAGTACATGAACCGGTGGAACATCTGGTGCTTGACTTGCCGGAGGAATACATGGGCGGCGTAATGGAGCGGCTGAGCCGCCGTAAAGCTGACATGTTAGACATGGCTCCCACCGGTCCAGGCCAACTCCGCATTGAATTCCATATTCCGGCTCGCGGCCTGATAGGTTTCCGCTCGGAGTTTCTCACCGAAACCCGGGGTAACGGAGTAATGAACCATACTTTTTCCGGTTATCAGCCTTACAAAGGAGATATTCCCGCCCGCTTTCAAGGAGCCCTGGTGGCCTGGGAAGACGGTGATGCCACCATCTATGGCCTTAATGCGGCTGAAGAACGAGGGCTACTCTTTATCACCCCGCGCACCAAAGTATATGAGGGTATGATTGTCGGTCAAAACAACCGCGAAGATGATTTAGAGGTCAACGTCTGCAAGAAAAAGCACTTGACCAATATCCGTTCTTCCACAGCTGAAGACGCGATCAGACTCAAGGAACCGCGGATCCTCAGCCTGGAAGAAGCCATTGAATTTATCGCTGATGATGAATTGGTGGAAGTTACACCAAAAAGTATCCGTCTACGCAAAAAACTTTTGAAAAAGAATGAACGACAACGCGCAAGCAAAGACCAGGCATTAAAGCGAACTGGTTCATAAGCAAAGGGGCTGACCGATTTTTGCGTTTTTCTTGCGGCAGCCCCTTTACTATGCTTAAATGTTCGTACAAACATTACTTTCACTAAAGTGCACCACGCGGTAGCTTTTCTCTCTCAAAAAATCGAGCAGCGCGTCAACATCATCGCAACCCTGCAGCCGCCAGATAGATTGAACCAAATTTTTGTGGGCATCCCTTGGCATCATAACTACACTAACAACAGTGACACCGAAGTTACGCAGCAATCCGTCTGCTTCTGCCAACGCACCGTTTCTGTCAGGTAATTCCAATGTCAGACGCAGACCGCTGCTGCCGACACCAAGTATTTCCATAAAGGCGGTAAAAATGTCTGTTTCAGTAATTATACCCACGATTGTGCCATTGTCAACCACCGGCAAGCCACCGATTCGGTTTTCACGCAACAGGGCAGCAGCTTCATCAATAGGATCATCAGTTTTAACAGTATGCAGCTTTTTCGCCATTACCTCTTTTACCGACAGTTTGGCTAAAAGGTAATTTAACTCCCAAATACTCAGACTAGTAGCAGGGGAAGGAGACGCACGGACTAAATCCAGCAGCGTCACAATCCCCACCAGGCGACCCATCTCCACCACAGGCAAGCGGCGGATCCTTTTTTCCTCCATCAGAGCAAGAGCCTCCGGCACAGTTGTTTGCGGCTCGATGGTTATAACATTTTTAGTCATCTTGTCTTTTACCAGCATACACAAGTCCTCCCTTTTTCTCTTTATATTTTGGCAGCACTTTATTCTCTTGCTCTATCCACAGAAAATATGTTGACGCACCCTGACAAACTGCTGATCTCACAGCTAAAAAAGAAATTCTTTACCTAAACGGCGAACTATTTCATATCTTAAAACGGGAGGTAAGCTAATGCAAAAACTACTCTTTCTTGAGAATATAGCCGCGCTGGAACAGATTCTGACTACCGCCGGAAACAAGCCTGTCATGATTTTTAAACACAGTTCCACCTGTCCCATCAGTGCTCGAGCGCACCGAGAGGTAGACAAATTTTTGGCAAGTGATGCGCCTGAAGAAACTCTTGTCTGTGCCGTTGTCGTACAAGCTGCCCGCAATGTTTCCGATGCTGTGGCCGCAAAGACTGGGGTACGCCACGCAACACCACAGGTGTTGCTGATAAGGGAAGGGAAATGTGTATGGAACACCTCCCACCGGAGCATTACTCTGGAATCTTTAAAGGAAGCCACAACAAAAAATTAAGACTACTGGCAATCTCAGTCCCAGTAGTTTGCTCTGTCTACTTGCACGTTACTAAGTTTTTCCCTGATCTTTTGGCAAAATACAAGATCCGGTCTGCTTCCTCTACTAACTGCATGGCACTCATATCTTGTTCATAGACTGCCACCCCAAAAGAAGCAGTCAAAGGCTCGGTTGTTTCACCTTTCTGCAAGGGAATGGGAGTACTCTCAATTACTTCCCGGATTCGTTCACACAACTGTTTTGCTTGAATTAGCGTAGTTTGGGGGAGAATAATCGCAAATTCCTCACCGCCGTAACGTGCCACCGTGTCGGAGGCGCGAACGGTATCTTGCAGGATACGAGCTGCGGAAAATAGCGCCTTGTCTCCTTGGGGATGACCCCACTTATCATTATATTTTTTGAAGTTGTCCAAGTCGATAATAACAAGCGCCAAGGAAAACTGATAACGCCGAACCCTGTCGACCTCCTTCTCCAGACAGTGATGAAAAAAGCGGTGATTGAACAAGCCGCTCAATTCATCGGTAACCGCATCTCTCCAAAAGGAGTCTGCTTGCCGTTTCAGCTTACCTGTCACTATGCCAACCGCCAAGGCAAAAAGCAGAAATAAGGAAAAATATGCGGCCAACACGGAAAAATATTCAGCCTGCAGTTGCATAGCTCCCCATAAATACCAGAAAAAAAAAGGTGCCACGCCCAACGCCGCGATTAACCCTCCCCGCATACCAAGACGGTAGCACAATAGCACGAGTGGTAGAATCCAGAAAGCGTAGATACCCATCCGCGCTAACAAATTATCTCCGTGAAACAAGGTTTGTCTGTCTACCAGCGGGGGGATAAGATACATTATCACGATGATTTGCCAAAAACCATAAGGTAACTGACTGTGAACAGGCTTCCAGCGCACAGATGTAAGGGCGTTATCCTTTCTTAACCGCTTTTCTTTCATGGAGCACCCCTTTACGACTGATTAGAAATGTCTTTTCCTAAAAGTCACTCATGCCGGCTGTGA
>QLUI01000207.1 GCA_018725345.1 Bacillota bacterium
GCTTTAATATTAGACAAAAGTATCTGTGCGCAAGCACAGTAGTTGGGGTAATGGCATCCCCCATAGGACTGAGGCACAAGCCCCACGCCCTATGTAGCTCGGAGGTCTGATGATCCCCGAGAAAGAATCCCCTGCCTTTAGGCATGGGGAGAATGTCAATATTGTATAAAGGGGGAAGGTTTTGTGGACTTTTTTAACGGTTTCTATCAACCACCCAAGCGGACTGGTTTTGTCGGTCTATTTTTTGCTGCTATCGTCGGCGCAGTTGTCGGCGGTTTCTTGGTAGCTTTTGTTGTTTTGCGCTATGTCGCGCCTGACGTTTCACAAGTGCTTCCAGATCCCATGCTGCCACCGGCTACGCTTAATGAAGTTCCTTTTGAGGAAAGAGATTTGCCTGAACATCAAAATACGGCTATTGTCCGAGCCACTAAGCGAGTCCTGCCTACTGTGGTAGGGATTACCAATAAAGCTTTAGTCCAGGGCATTTTCGATGGACGTTCCATTCTCAGGGAGCGAGCTTCCGGAACAGGCGTTATTATTGATGCAGAGGGTCACATCGTCACAAATAACCATGTTATTGAGGGAGCTATGGAGTTAAGAGTCACCTTAGGTGACGGCGTGGAATATTCAGCGCGTTTAATAGGTTCTGATGCTGCCACCGATTTAGCGGTGATAAAAATTGAGAAAGACAACTTGTCTGCGGCCCATTTTGGCGACTCGAATGATCTAGCTGTCGGAGAGGGTGCTATTGCTATCGGTAACCCGCTGGGACTTACTTTTTCCCAGACAGTAACGGTAGGCGTCATTAGCGCCAAGCAACGAACTGTTACAATTAATGAACATAACTTTACTTTCATCCAGACTGATGCTGCCATTAACAAGGGCAACAGCGGTGGTCCGCTGGTAAATCTTTTAGGGGAAGTAATCGGTATCAACACTGCCAAAATTAAAATCCCAGGAGTGGAAGGGATGGGTTTTGCCATTCCTGCAAACACAGTAAAAAATATTACACGTGACCTGATTATCCATGGTCGGATTATTCGTCCTTGGGTAGGCGTTTATTGGGGTGGTGATGTAGACGAAGCGCTGTCTAGGCAGTTGCAATTGCCGGTAACATACGGTGTTTTGATTCAGGGTGCGGCGGAAAAAAGTCCGGCGGCACAGGCAGGAATACGTCGCGGTGATGTGATTATCGCCATGGGTGGCAAGAAAATCGCGAATTTTAATGATTTACGAAGGACTATCTTTGAATATGAAGTTGGTGCTGAGGTAGAGATTACCATAATTCGTTACGGACAGGAATTGAAGCTCTCCGTTACACTAGCCGAACTCCCACAGTAAGAGCCTTCCGTGAATGTCGGGGGAAGGCAAAGAATGAGTAAGGAGAAAATTTCTATGTATCTTGCTTGTGCTGAACATATTAAACAGGCAATCGATGAATTTGTGGATCAATATGTTGCCTCGCCTGATTTGATTAGGATTGAGGTCGAGGACGCAGAAACAGCGCAACTACATAAAGTAGAAGCAGCCCGTCTAGGCGTGCTGATTAAGCCAGGAACAAATTTAATTGTGCTTGACTTAATGGGCAGACAACAGACTTCTTTGCAGCTTGCTGCTCGGCTGGAGAGCTTAACTACAGCAGGTAAAAGTCACCATGACGTAGCGCGGAAGCCCCTGCGTTCACGCATGGCAGCCTGGGTCTATCACCTAGTCTGCTCAGGAAAGCAGACTTGTGCCTTTCCTTTTCGGCCATGACATTTCCTCATCAGCTTTTCCGGCTAATGCTTTTGGAACAAATTTATCGTGCCTTGAAAATCAACCGCGGCGAACCGTACCACAAGTGAACAAGAATAAATAATTGGGTGATTATGATGCCCTGTTTTCCTGAAAAGACCTCTGTATATTTTTGTGGCAGCAGGGCAAACTTTCATACAATCAAGGAAGTTTTAACGTCAAAGTCATTAAGTTCAGGACGAATTCATTGTTGGCCAAGTTCTGCTTGCATTTCTGTTGAGGTTTTGCTATAATCAATAGCAGTGGTTAAAAAGAATGAAACGCTCGAACGGTTTGACTTCTTGAATTGACTGAGAGTTTTGACGTATTCTTCTTTTTGAAGCAAATTATTTTGTAGGAGGACTTTAACACATGCAAGGAAGAGTAAAATGGTTTAACGCAGAAAAAGGATTCGGTTTTATCGAGAAGAATGATGGTAGCGGAGATGTATTTGTGCATTTTTCCGCAATCCAGAGCGAAGGATTTAAGTCTCTGGAGGAAGGACAAGAGGTTGAGTTTGATGTAGTGGAGGGCAATCGTGGACCGCAAGCGGCCAACGTTGTCCGTATCTAGTATAAACCAAACAATTGTCAGCAAATCAGGGTGTTTCCGGCAAACGGGAATGCCCTGATTTTATGTAAACTTGTTGATTGACGGCACACTTTTAGGTTGAAACGGGATGTGTGTCTTTAAGCGCAGCGGAAGGGAATGGTCATAACCATGCAAGAAAAATATGATGTGCTAATTATCGGGGCAGGGCCGGCAGCTATTTACGCAGCATATGAGCTGGTGAACAAAAATCCTGGGTTGCATGTAGCCATGTTTGAGGCAGGAAATGATATTTATCGGCGTAGTTGCCCTATTGCTGAAAAAAAAGTTCTCCGCTGCATTAAGTGTGAGTCTTGTGACGTGATGCGCGGTTTCGGAGGCGCCGGCGCCTTTTCTGATGGAAAGTTTAACTTTACGGCTAAGTTTGGCGGTTGGCTTAACGAGTACTTGCCTGAAGAAGAAGTGATGAAGCTGATAGAGTATGTTGATCAGATTAGTTTGGACTATGGTGCTCCTGCCCAATCTTTCAGTACGGAAAACAGTAGCCTGGGGCGGCAGGCGCTTGCCTTTGATTTGCATTTGCTAAAGGCTAGGGTGCGACACTTAGGTACGGAAAATAATCTGTTGATTTTAAAGAAAATGTTCGAGTTCCTTAAAGGAAAATGTGAAATGTTTTTTAACACCCATGTTGAAGAGATAACTAAACAGGCTACTGAGTTTAAACTGCAAATTAAGGGTTCCCGGCGGAAGGTAACCGCTGAATATCTGATTGCAGCGCCGGGACGGGCCGGTTCTGAATGGTTTGTGGGACAGTGCAAAAAGTTAGGACTAAAACTGCTTAATAATCAAGTTGATGTGGGTGTGCGGCTGGAACTTCCGGCAGATGTGTTCCAGCATATTACCGATGAAGTATATGAAGCAAAGTTAGTTTATCGCACTAAAACTTATGGAGATTTAGTGCGCACGTTTTGTATGAACCCTAAAGGCTATGTGGTTACTGAAAACACAAACGGAATTGTAACGGTAAATGGCCATAGCTACCGCGATGAGACGTTGCAGAGCAACAACACTAATTTTGCCCTGCTGGTAAGCAACCGGTTCACCGAACCTTTCAAAGAGCCGCTTCAATATGGAAAGCTGATTGCCTCGTTTTCTAATATGCTGGGCGGCGGCGTTCTGCTGCAGCGCTTCGGGGATTTGCTTAAGGGACGCAGAACTAATGAACATAGGCTGGCAAAAAGCTTTACCAGGCCCACGCTGGAAGCCACGGCAGGCGATTTAAGTTTGGTGCTACCAAAGCGGCATCTCGACAATATCATTGAAATGATTCATGCCTTAGATAAAATTGCACCCGGTACTGCCAACAGCGATACTCTGCTTTATGGGGCGGAAGTAAAATTCTATAGCTCCCGCCTAAAACTGACGGAAGAATTAGAGACGGAAATTCCCAAGATGTTTGCCGTGGGTGATGGGGCGGGAATTACCAGGGGTTTGTCCCAGGCTAGCGCAAGCGGAGTTCACGTGGCTCGAATTATTAGCAGGCGCTTATCCTAGGGACGTACGAAATTAGCAAAATTCAAGCACTTAAACCCTGCTCTGTTGTATTGATGCAGAATTGCGCTAGAG
>QLUI01000208.1 GCA_018725345.1 Bacillota bacterium
GGTATTCTCCTAGGGCTATTCATCCACTGGAGCAGCTTTTTCTCAATTTTACGTTCCATAAAGTGTGTTCAATTCACACTTGTTATAACCATTAAACGTACTAATCACAATAGTCCTTCGGAACAACCTAACGAACAGCACGTTTGACACAGAAGCAAGGCAACGAATAGCACGTTTGACACAGAAGGCCCGGAAATAAGGGAAGGCATTGAAGGAGCCTAACCATAACCATCCTCCTCCTCATCCCCCTCCTCATTGTTAGGCATGCTACCTATGTTGGTCTAGGGTGCCCACAGCCACATACTTCTGATTGCGACTGCGGGGTTTGTCGGGGATGGTAAGCGCCAGTAGCCCTTGGTCCACAAGCGGCAGTACGTAATTCTGCATAGCGTAGTAGTTGGTCGTGAGCTGCAAAAATGCGGCAATCTCATTGCGTGAGCGGGGGATTGCGCAAAAGTCTAGCAGAGAAACCGCGTCCCTATTTTCGGCCACGTGAAGGTCCTTGGGCCGATATCCATAAGAGTTGTACAAGACAACAGCGAAGTTGCCGCGCTCATTCTTAAATTCAGGGGGGAGGAGGCCTGCATTCTCCATTTCGCGCCTTATAGTAGGTATCCCGGAGTATCTGTTTTCACAGATCTTGAGAACCTCCAGCATGTTGGCCATTACCGGGTTCCGTGTATCAGGGCGGACGCGACCAAGTTCACTTAGCGTCAGCCTCCCGTAAAGGCCGCCGGAGTTATGGATCTCAAGGCGGTCCTTGAAAAAGATCAGCTGCACAGGTGTCCCTTCTGAATGGTGGCTATAGTCACGGTGGACTAATGCGTTGAGTAGTGCTTCCCGAATGGCTTGTAGGGGGTATTCTACTTTATCGCGACGCTGACCAGTCTGCGGGTCTATTATAGTGCGCGTGGACATGCTCTTTTGAACAAAAAGTAGAGCCCCCTCTAGCATTTCGGGGATGCTCCCCTCAATGCGTTTGTTATCAAGGAAGCGCTCGCCTTGATCTCCGATGTCTCCAATGGTGTAACCGGGCACGACAATCGCAGTTATGCCAAATTGCGGGAAATACGCTTGAGGGAAGGGTGAGAATATCATTACGGCGGCAAGCGTTGGTTCCCCGTGCAGGGTTATCCCTAGCAGTTCATATAGTTGTTCAAGTGGCAGATGGGACAAATTTGGTTTAGATTGTTTTACAGTGTGGATATAGAGCTGTAGCTTACTTGCATCGAGCGAGTTCAGCTGCGCCCTTTCGACTATTCGTATATCGTCTTGGTGTTTCTTGCGGAACGCTTCATAGCTATATATTTCATAGTCAGTCATCGGCTCATCAGCATCTCCAACCCGGACATAAGACCCCCGCATGCGCCCCGCCCCTTGATAGAAACACGGCTTGTCTGCAGTGTCCACCTCAGGTATTTCAGCGGCGACAATAACCTTGCCATCAAGTTCAACCGTTGTGAAAAGAGGGCGTACCACAGGGGACATCTGGTTGCACTGTGCTGTAACTTGCTGTTGGAGATCCTGTGGATCATATACCCCCACTGTCGTAAAACCTTGGGTCTCATCGAGCCCAAATACCAAAGTGCCACCGCCTGAATGGTTGGCAAAACTAGAGAGAGTCGGGTACAGTTTCTTCGGGTAGCCTTTATGAGCTGCCTTGACTTCAACGTGCGGTGATTCAGCTTTTATACTCCTTATGCTCCGCACCAATTCGCGTAGTTCATTCGCCAGCATATTAATATCACCTCCTCATTTTCAGTATTCCCTTTATTAATGAAAATACTATGCCATTAATAAAAATAAAGCAAGCTAAATTTAGATTAACGGTCGACTTTTTTGATTGTTACACAACAAGCAAAGCAACGAACAGCACGTTTGACACAGAAGCAAGTAACGAACAGTACGTTTGACACAGAAGACCCGGGAATAAGAGAGGAAGCGGTGGGGACGGAAGCGGTGGGGGACGTTGTGCCACGAAGGCACAGGGGTAGGCCCCTCGGAGGTGGCAGATAGGCGTGGCCACGATTGAAAAGGCTCTGGATATGCCACCTCACATTAAAACGATTTGCTATAATTATACACTAAACAATCATCCCCACAAAGAGCAACAATTAGTTGTTTAAATATATGCCAAAGTATGCTAAAATAGTGACATGAAAAGTACGTATTCTCCACAGGCGTTTGGACAGCAACTTGCTAGAACGACAAAGACCTTGCAGCGATGGGATCGGGAAGGCATTCTGCCGGCCAAGCGAACACCCACCGGACGGCGCTACTACACACACGAGGATTACCTAGCCGTGACCGGCCAAAAGGCACTTCGGCGTGTAATCGTGACATACTGCCGGGTGTCTGGTTCCGGGCAGAAGGCCGACCTGTCAAGTCAGCGGCTGGCGGTCGAGAATTTCTGCATTACTACCGGGAAGGCGGTGGCAATAAGGCTTGAGGATATCGGCAGCGGGCTGAACTACAAACGGAAGAACTTCAACCTGCTCATGCAAATGGTGGAACGCAACGAAGTCGCTGAAATTGTGATTGCCCACAAAGATCGCTTAGTTCGATTTGGTTATGAATGGTTCGAGATGGTGAAGGGCGGCGATAACGGTGCTCTTGGCGCACAAGATCAGGCTGTTCCCCACAGCTGAGCAAGAGACATACTTCCACAAGGCCACCGGCACCGCGCGGTTCGCCTACAACTGGGGATTAGCCCAAGTAAAAAAAGCCCTAGACACAAAAAACAAAGCCCCAGGCTGGCTGACCCTCAAGAAACAACTCAACGCAATCAAGCGCACCGAATTCCCTTGGATGTACGAAGTCACAAAGTGTTCACCCGAAGCGGCGTTGTCGGACCTTGGTACAGCCCTAGCGAACTTTTGGGCTGGCAAGCGCAAAGGGCGCAAGGTTGGTTTCCCGCACTTCAAGAAAAAAGGCCAAGCGAAGGACAAGTTCTACGTCTCCAATGATCAGTTTGCTCTTTTAGGCCATGTTATCCGTCTGCCGCACATTGGGGCGGTGGCGATGAGCGAACCGCTTCGCTTTACCGGCAAGATTATGGGCGCTGCGGTTTCCCGTACCGCCCACCATTGGTTTGTGTCTATCCAGGTCGAGGTCGAGCACACGTCCGTTGCGCACAAAAGCCACGTGCGCGCCGGAGGCGATCTTGGCCTGAAGACCCCAATCACCCTATCGACCGGCAAGACCATGGATGCGCCCACACCGCTGAAGCAGAGTCTAAAGGCCTTGGCGCGGGCGAACCGTAGACTGCACCGCCGGCAGAAAGGCAGCAAAAACCGCCGGAAAGCCGCGCAGGAAGTCGCTCGTCGCCATGAACGGATTGCCAATATCCGCAAAGACTGGTTACACAAGGCTACAACCCTGTTGGCCAGACGGTATTCGCTTATAGCCATTGAGGACCTGAACGTAGCGGGGATGCTGCGCAGCAGGCGTTTAGCGCGAGCTGTCAGCGACATTGGTTTTGGTGAATTGCGCCGGCAATTGGCCTACAAAGTGCCTGCGCGTGGGGGCTTACTGGTTGTTGTGGACAGGTTTTATCCCAGTAGCCGCACCTGCCGCAAATGCAAGCGGGTCAAGGATATGCCTTTGTCGGAGCGGATATACGTATGCGACTGCGGACACGTCGAATGCCGGGATCTGAATGCAGCCAAGAACCTTTTGTGTGAAGCAACACGTACCGTGGGCCGCACGGGAACTAAAGCCTGTGGACCGTTCACCTCTACGCCGAAGCGGCGACGTTTCGGAGCAAGCGGGCGGAATGAAGCAGGAAGCCCGGACAGCGATACCGGGCACTCGAACAATTCTATTAACCTCTACCCAGTATGTTAAACACATTTGGGTATGTTGAAAGGAGCAGTTCTTGCAGTGGCGACGTATGCAAAAGCGCGTGGTATAATAAAATAAAAACTTCCACGGGAAAAA